>JBJEQL010000025.1:0-1526 GCA_051881735.1 Oscillospiraceae bacterium | reverse complement strand
TTATTGTAAATTCGCTCTTTATGGGATTGACTTTTATTTGCAGGTCTCAAAATCTGCAAAGATCATTCTTGCTTGTTTCATTTTGAAAAGTATACCATAAATTTATTTCCATGTCAACAAACACAATCTGAAGTATTCTTTTATGAAAAGTATACAATTTTTTTCGTCTTCCCCTTCATTTATTATTCTCTTTTGTTGACTGAATTGAAAATATGTGATATAATAAAAAGTAACATATTGCAACAAATTTCGATAAATGAGGTAAAGTATGAAAAGCGAAAACATTAAATATCATCTGCTTTACGGCGTAATGATCTCATTCTTTCTCTTTATGATAATATTCCTTTGCTTCACCAACAAAAGTGAGGCTTTATCCAACTCCCTAAGTTCCGACTCTGTCAGCTTTGACAGCGGATGGCTTACAGCTGACGGTAATGAAACCGATATTTCCGGGCTGCAAAAAATCGAGGGGATTTCTGTCGGACAGGAGTTTTCGATAAAAAACACTCTTCCGCAGGGGATCGGAAGTAACTGTTCGCTGTTTTTCCGAAGCAAAAACATTTTCTATTCCGTCTATGTCGATGATGAACTAATATACTCCCCCGATGTTCCCGAAAGCATTTTCTACACCGATTCATTCGGCACACGGTGGAGCGTTATTGAACTTGATCCCGAATATAGCGGCAAAACTATCGAGATAAAAATAACTAAATCTTACGATTCCGCACGAGCAAGCATCGATGATATTCAAATAGGAAATTCGGCAGGACTGGTTCTTTCGGTAATACAGGAAAAAATTGTAGCCTTTGTTACTTGTATTCTGCTGATTTTTGTCGGAATACTGCTTATTGCGGCAGATATTCCCGTTAATTTACAAAAAAAGAAAAATCATGAGCTTATGTATCTCGGATTTTTTGCTCTCAGCATTGCAACATGGTGCTTTTCCGAAACGAACCTTGTTCAGTTCTTTAACGGTGACAGCCGCATGATGCAGATAGTTTCCTGCTATTCGCTTATGCTTATTCCCATTCCTGCTGTGCTTTATATCGATTCAGCATTCGGCTTCGTTCCGAAATGGCTGAAGCCAACTGTTTGTATAATGTCGGGGATAAACTTTATAGCCTGCCTGATACTGCATTTCACGGGCATTGCAGATTTCCGCCAGTCACTCACGCTTACGCATATAATGCTTGCGATAAGCGCTGTTTTCTTCCTTTATACTGTCATCAAAAATTCTATAATCACAAGAAAAACTCAAAGGAATGTTTACAGCGTTCTGCGCAGTATAGGTCTTACCAGTATTTCGGTTGCAACCATTATTGACCTTGTCCGTCATTACTCCTTCAACGGAACGGATTCAGCGATGTTTGTCAGGATCGGACTGCTTATTTTCGTCATCTGCTACGGCAGTTCCATCACGGGGCGCTCCTGGGCCTCATGGGAGGCGGCGTACAGCTCCTCTGCGTTCCCATCGTCGCAGCCGCTGAACAGGCCGAAGTCCGGCAGGGCGGAGAGCCGCTCCTCGC
>JBJEQL010000024.1:0-1527 GCA_051881735.1 Oscillospiraceae bacterium | reverse complement strand
ATCAAAATCACTTTTCGGCAAATAATTGTTACCATTAACTTCACGATAAGCACGTTCAAGCTGAGCCTTTCTTGACTCTTTATCCTGCTTTGCGTATGTAGGAGATAACTTTTCCAGCATTCTATTTGCCGTATTGAAAATATACAGTTTTAAATTATCCCTTAACTTCATATACTCCTCAATCTCATGATTAAGCTTATCCCTAAGCTGCTGAGTCATTTGATCGGCAAGCTGCTCTGCCTGACGCTTAATGCGCAGGTTAGCTTCTCTGCTAAGCTGTTCAGCTCGCCTTCTTTCGGCTTCGGCAGCTTTCTTGTCTTCATCGGAGGTCAGTGTGTTATTGGAATACCGCTTCATCATTTCAACCGATTCCATATAATCGTCATATTCGGTTTTATCCATCTCATACTTTTCGGAACCAGAAAAAAGCTTGATTTTCTTTTTAGGCATTTTAGCAGCAATATCAGCCAACAAAGCTATCTGTATGCGTTTATCGCGAATATCATTATTCAGACGGTCATTTTCTTCGGCAAGCTGTTTGTTTTCACTTTCTGCCTGATTGAATATATCCTCTGCATTCTGCTTTGCTTCCACTATGATATTTTCTGCTTCTGCCTGAGCCTGCTCTTTGACAGCGTTAGCATCGAGCATTGCATTGTCCAAAATATTTTCTGCTTCCTGTTCTGCACGTTCTGCGGTTGTTTTTGCGTCAAGCTCGGCTTTTTCCGTTATGTTCAAAGCATCCTGCTTTGCCTTCTTAACGATTTCCTGCGCATCGGCTTTACCTTCACGGATAGCTTGCCTATAAATCTTCGTTGCATAGGTTTCGCCCCTGTTGTTCAGACGTTCTTCATCCTTGGTTTTGGTTTCCAGACCATAGCAGCGGCATATTTCCTTTAAGAACTCACGATCCTTATCCCGCCATTCCGTAAAGGCGGTATTTTTGTTTTTAAAACCCATATTTGCCAATGCTCTTTCATATCCGACCTGCTTTTCGGGACCCTTCACATATCCCGTTCCAACAGGTACAATGTCAATATGAATGTGCAGAGTGCCATGCCATTCGTCATTGTGTATAGCAGCGTACACAACATGAAAATACGGATTGCGTTCTTCAAAGGAGGGAATATAGATATCTTCTGTTTCGGGATCGTTGTCATCAAGACGCTTGAGAGACTTGTTTCCATTTTGATCTTCAACCTTCTTAAAACGTCCGCCGTTAAAGTATATTTCAAGAATTTCTTTGGCAATTTCGGCTCTTGGATTGGGCATCAAGTTTCTGCTGTCGGTTACGGCGTTTCCGTTAATGTCATAATATGTGTTGTCACATTTGTCCCACTTCACAGGATTTCCGTCCTTGTCAATAAAGTTACCGTATTCGTCACGCATATAGAGACCGAAGTCCTCACAACCGCCTATTTGAGACAGCTCTTCATAGAAGGATTTTATCTCATGCTTGCCCCTTGCGTTGGAAGTGAGAATCGTCTGCGCACTTTCGCTGTCGGGGGCGTGATGAAAGAGGTGTTT
>JBJEQL010000023.1:0-1531 GCA_051881735.1 Oscillospiraceae bacterium | reverse complement strand
ATGATAGTTCAGCCTATGGTAATGACGGGCGGAGGTCCTTCACATTCCACATACACCCTTGTTTACGACATTTACGAAACGGGTACGGTAAACTGGGAGATCGGACTTGCTTCGGCAATGGCTGTTATCTTTGTGATTTTTGTTATCATTCTCACAATTATCCAATCCGTTCTCACAAAGGATAAGGAGGCGAAGAGCAATGCGAAAAAATAGTATCCCGAGAATAATTCTCACAGTAATTTTGTTTGTGATGTCACTGTTCTTCCTTTTCCCCGTAATATGGATGCTGGCAAATTCCTTCAAAACGGACGCAGCAATTACGGCGGATATGAATTCGCTGAGAGCCTTTGTTCCTCCTGCACTGAACGGCAGCTTTTTTGAAAACTATGTTACCGTTATAAAGAACACCGATTTTATCCGCTATATGCTGAACACGCTGTTCTATGCGGCGATACTTATTGTTGCAGGCGTTATCGTAAACGGACTTGCAGGATATGCTCTTGCAAAAATAAAATTCCCGTTCAGAGAACGCTGGGTGCTTATCATTATGATGCTGATGATAGTCCCCTCGGAAACCATTATCACGATAAACTTTCTGTTTGTTGCAAAGATGGGTCTGCTCAATACGGTATTCGGCTACATACTTCCGATGATAGTAAACCCCTTTAATATTTTCCTGTTCCGCCAGGTGTTTGTAAGCCTTCCCGACGATGTGTGGGAGGCTGCGCAGCTTGACTATTGCAGTCCTGTAAAATATTTCTTTACAATGGTGCTGCCAATGTCAAAAACGGTCGTTGCAACGGTAAGCGTATTCACATTCCTGGGCGTATGGAATGACTACCTTTGGCCATCGCTGGTATTCACATCAAGCGACTTTTTAACGGCGCAGATAGGTCTTAACTCCATCACATCAAACGACAACACCACAATGGGACAGACCCTTGCAGTTATCACAATGATAACTATCCCCGTTATCATCATTTACGCTCTTTTCTCCAAGCAGATCGTCGAGGGCGTTGTATCAACCGGTTCCAAGGAAGGATAATTTTTCAGAAAGGACAGGTCAAAATATGAGCTTTATTGAATTTAAAAATATTGAAAAGCAGTACCCCGGCGCAGATAAAAAATCCGTTACCGATTTTAATCTTGAAATAAACGAGGGCGAGTTTATCGCATTTGTAGGACCTTCGGGCTGCGGAAAATCCACCACGCTCCGTATGATAGCAGGCTTTGAGGATATTACGGGCGGCGAGCTTTACATTGACGGAAAGAAAGTGAATGACGTTCTTCCCCGTGACAGAGGAATTGCAATGGTTTTCCAGAATTACGCACTTTATCCTCATATGACTGTCGAGAAGAATATCTCCTACGGCTTGAAAAATATGAAAGTTCCTGCCGATGAGATAAAGCGCAAGACCGACTGGGCGATAAACATTCTCGGTCTTGAAGAATACCGAAACAGAAAGCCGAAAAATCTTTCGGGCGGTCAGCGTCAGAGAGTGGCACTCGGCAGAGCTATCGTTAAAAATCA
>JBJEQL010000022.1:0-5766 GCA_051881735.1 Oscillospiraceae bacterium | reverse complement strand
AAGAAAAAGGTGCTGTCGAAAGCGGCGGTATCGGAGCTTGGCGAGTGCTTTGACATTGCGGACGAGCTTTTTGAAAAAGCGATGCTGTCCGTTGAAAACGGTGATGCAGATTATACAAAAAGAGTTTCAAAGGGCAAGGAAAAGATGCGCAAAACGCAGAAAAAACTCAGCAAAGCACATCTGTCCAGAGTTAAAAAGAAGGACTGCGACGCTGCACTTACTCCCGAATATGCGGATATATTACACAGCCTTGACAGAATTGTAGATAACTGCATAGGCATTGCCGAGGAAGCTGCAGACAACATCTCTTTCATTGACCTCAGAGATGAAGCTCAGTCTGCAGGGGAACTTATTTCCGGAGGTGCAGAATGCGTAACAGTTTGATCATAAGCGCTGTTATTTGTGCCGCTTTTGCGCTTTCAGCCTGCTCTGCGGAGAAAACTATGCCCGATCTTTCGGGAATGGGTGAAATAACTGCCGTTTCCCGTGAAGAAGGTTCGGGAACGAGAGATGAATTTGAAAACATTATCGGAACAAACGCAAGTGGAACAGACAAGATAGCATTGTCTGCCGCCGAGGTTTCGGAAATGGTTTCTTCTATCACGGGAGCAATCGGATATACTGCGTTCGGAGCAGCGGATTCGGAAAATGTGAAAGCTGTTTCGGTGAACGGGATTGTTTTGAATGAGGAAAATATCAGCAGCGGAAAATACCCTTTATGCAGAAGCTATTATCTTGCTTACAGCGGAGAATTATCCGCTGCACAAACCGATTTTCTTGCGTATGTAATGAGCGCAGGACAAGACGTTGCCGATGATGAATGTGTTGCCGTTAAGAAAAGCAGCAGCTTTTTGTCGGATAGATCATCGGGAAGCATAAAGATATGGGGTTCAACATCAATGCTTACGCTTATTGAAAAAATGGCGGATGATTACAAACGCTTTAACCCTAATGTTGTAATTGAAATAACGGCAACTGATTCTTCGGACGGACTTAATTCGGCTATCAGAGGAGAATGTGACTTTGCAATGTCTTCAAGAGAATTAGCCGATTATGAAAATGAGCTGCTTACAAAGAAAGCAATCGCAAGGGACGGTATTGCAGTCATTGTGAACGCCGAAAATCCCGTGGACGATCTTTCCGAAAAACAGATAAAACAAATTTATGATAATAATGCCGAGAAATGGAGCGATCTGAAATGAGCAAAACTGCAGTATGTGAAAAGCAAGTCTATATGAACAGGGAAATTTCCTGGCTGAAATTTAACGAGAGAGTTCTTGAAGAAGCAGAAAACGAGAAAAACCCTCTTTGCGAGCGACTTTCCTTTGTGTCGATCTATCAGAGCAATCTTGACGAATTTTTTATGGTAAGAGTAGGTTCTCTTATCGACCAGATGCTCCTTGACAAAAACATCCGTGAAAACAAGACGGCTATGACCGCAGGAGAGCAGCTTGAAGCTGTTCTTGACAGAGTGCATATCCTCAACGAGCGCAAGGACAGCGTTTATGTTGAGCTTATGGGAAAGCTTGAAGAGCATAACATACGCATAGTGGATTTTCACAGCATTGGAAACAAGGAAAACGAACACCTTGAAAACTATTTCAACGCTGAAATTGCACCGTTCCTTTCCCCTGTTATTGTAGGCGAAAGACAGCCATTCCCATTCTTGAAAAACAAGGATATTTATGCGGCGGCCGTGCTTGAAAAGAAAAACGGCAAGAAAAAGATAGGCATTATTCCCTGCGGCAGCGGTGTAATTCCGCGGCTTATCGAAGTCGGAAAGGACAGCGGTACATATATTCTCTCCGAGGAGCTTATACTGCATTTCGTTCCGCAGGTTTTCAAGGATTATACGGTCAAATCTAAATCTCTGCTGCGTGTCACGAGAAACGCTGACATTGACGCAGACGCACTTTATGACGAAGACCTTGATTACCGTGAATTTATGGCAGATATTATCAAGCAAAGGAAAAAGCTCTCCCCTGTTCGCCTTGAACTTTCAAGGGAACTTGATGAAGAGATTGTTAAGAAGCTTTGCAGATACATGGACATTGAACGCAAGTATGTTTTCCGCAACATATCTCCTCTTGACCTTTCGTTTGTGTTTGAACTGCAGGATCATCTCCGTCAGAAAACCGAGCTGTTCTATCCGAAAAGAATACCACAGAGATCGGTGCAGTTTATTGACGGCAAGCCCATTCTTGAACAGATCAAGGAAGGCGACAAGCTGCTTGCATATCCGTTCGACAGCATAAAGCCGTTCCTGACAATGCTTCACGAAGCGGCTGCCGATAAAAATGTCGTTTCAATAAAAATGACGCTTTACCGTGTGGCAAAAAACAGCGAAGTCGTAAATGCACTTATTGAAGCTGCAGAAAACGGAAAGAATGTACTTGTTCTTGTTGAACTAAAAGCAAGGTTTGACGAGGAAAACAACATCGAATGGTCACGCCGTCTTGAAGCTGCCGGCTGCACGGTGATCTACGGTCTTAATGGTTTCAAGGTACACTCAAAGCTCTGCCTTATCACAAAGAGCATCAACGGAAATCCTGAATATATCACTCAGATAGGCACGGGAAACTACAACGAAAAAACGTCGAGGATATACACCGACCTTTCACTTATGACTGCCGACAGCACTATCGGCAGGAATGCAAACGATGTTTTCAACGCTCTTGCTTCCGATACTACTGTAAAAAGCTCCGAAGCTCTGCTTGTTGCGCCAAATTGTTTACAGAACAAAGTTATCGAAATGATAGATGAACAGATAGTTCTCGCCCAAAACGGAGAAGAAGCATATATCGGCGTGAAGATAAATTCACTCACCGACAAGACTATCATTGACGAACTTATCAAGGCATCAAAGGCAGGAGTTAAGATAGAACTTGCTGTAAGAGGAATATGCTGTCTTATCCCCGGAGTTGCGGGCGAAACGGAAAATATCAGAGTAATAAGCGTTGTAGGACGTTTTCTTGAACATTCGAGAATATATATTTTCGGCAAGGGTGAAGCGGCAAAGGTCTATATTTCTTCGGCTGATTTTATGACAAGAAACACTCTGCGCAGAGTTGAAGTTGCAGCCCCTATTTATGATGAAAGCATAAAGGAACATATCATTTCTATGTTCAACTGCATAATGTCAGACAATGTTCAGGCAAGAGAACTGAACAATGAGGGCGTTTATATCCGTGTCAAAAACAGCAATGAAAAGCTCAACAGCCAAGAGCTTTTCTACGATATGGCTTACGAGCAGTCGCAGGGCACAGCGATGCTGTACGGTAAATGAATGATTATTTATAAGCTTGGAGAACATACAGAACAGCTCGAAAACGTTCGGCTTGAAGACGATAATTGTCAGAAGGTCATTTTTACAACGGGTTTAGAAGCTGCGCAGGCGTTGAAACTGTGCGGCATTGAATACGATGGAGAGCTTTCTTTAGACAGCATTGCATTTTCAAAGATCGAAACGCAGAATGATTTTCTTCTCGGAACGCTTTGCATACCGAAATTTCTGATCGCATCGGGGATAAAATATAAAATTATGATGTTTATCAGCCGCCGAAGCATTGTGATAATTGATAATTTTGATATGTCGCATAATATATTCCGCCGCATAAAAGCCTCTTCTTCAAATCAGCGGTTAACGATACAGCGTGTTGTATGTAACTTTTTATCGCAGCTTGTTCAGTACAACACGGAAATACTTATTCAGCATGAAAAGGAAATAATGCGGCTTGAAGAAAGAATTTCCGAGGGAATAACGGAAGGCTTTTCCGAAAGCTTGAACCCGATAAGGAAAGAACTGCTTGTTCTGCGAAGCTATTATGATGAACTAAGCGATATGGGCAAGGAACTTGAACAGGACGAGAACGAACTGTTTGATAAAAAGCAGAGAAAGTATTTCGGAACGATATTCGACCGTGCTGACAGACTTATGAACCGTGCCGTATATCTCCTTGAATATGCACAGCAGGTCAGCGACGCTTATCAGTCGCAGATAGACGCAAAGCAGAACAGCAACATGGCTTTCCTTACGGCTATATCGACTATATTCTTCCCTCTTACCCTGATAACGGGTTGGTACGGAATGAATTTTGAAAATATGCCCGAACTAAAAAGCGGTTATCCGTTTATAATCCTGCTCAGCGCTGCTGTTGTGATAATATGCATTATTATTTTTAAGCGTAAAAAAATGCTGTGAATACTTCCAAGAGAACATTCTTCTCCCCTTTTCTAAAACAAAGATCCGTCACTCTTTAGTGGCGGATCTTTGGTAATATGATATTTAGGATATTTCCGAGAGGAGTACCCTGCGCCCAATGAACCGATAAAAATACTTGCCATAAATATTTTGTCAGGTTCAAATCGTTGTATCCGTTATACTGAAGGCTTTTCTTATATTGAAATCTGTCAACATCGTTATGGTTTCTGCTATGTCCTTTTCGATCAGCGGACGCATACTGTCCTTGTACTTTGATAAATCGGCATTCTGTAAGCTTGACAATATCATTGGAATATACTGCGGCTTTGCCATACCGACCTGTACAAGAGCCTTTATACACTGTCTTGCTGTGATAGGTTTTTCGTCCGTTATATGTGAGAGAAAATCGAATATAACCGTATCAAAACGGTTTTTCTCATCCCACCGTGCATTTGCCGCAAGAATATACAATACCCTGTTTCTTACCAAAGATTTCGGATGTTCAAGCAGCGAGGCAAAATCATCAAAATATTCGTACCATTCATCTGTTTCCTGACTTTCTGATATGATCTTATCTGCATAAGCGCAGGCAAACTTATCATTTTTTGAGGTCAGGTTTTCTATGACATTTTCCTGCATTATGATTCACCTCTTAAATCTGTTTATTCCTCAATTTTTTGCTTCATAAGCCCTAATGTATCATTTATTCTTTTCTCAAATTTATCTGCTTTCATAATTGCAATACCTTCGGATTCATCACCTAAAATGATCAGCGAATCGTCAGGTTTAATATCGAATAAATCTCTTGCTTTCTTCGGGATAACGATCTGTCCTCTGTCATTTATTTTTGTTGTACCAAAGATATGCTTTCCTTTCGGCGCAGGAAGCACAGTTGTCGTACCAACCTTTTCGGAAAAGTTCAGAAGTGCGTCAATTGTTACGCCGTATAATTCGGCTAACTTCTGACACCGCTCCACATCAGGGATAGTTTCACCCTTTTCCCATTTTGCATAGGCTTGTCTGGAAATTCCTATCTTCTCTGCAACCTCTTCCTGTGAATATCCGTTTATCTCACGGAGCATTGATATGTTCTCTTTCAACATTTTATGTACCATCTTTCAAAAAGCTGTTTATCGTATCAAGATAATCCTGCGTATGTGTACCGTGAATATTATGGTTGCTGTCCTTGGTTTCAATAAGCTGACAATTATCCCCTATCAATCCGACTGCTCTTTCTGCCTGCTCTCTTGACGCTGCACACAAATACACACCACTATCTGCTACTTCTTCCTTTGCATGAAGATAAATGCAGGGAATATTTATATCCGATAACATCTGCTCGTGGGTAATTCCATTGTTCCATGTCAGATCATAAAAATGATCACCATACATCATATCATAATGATCAACATAGTGAAAAACCAAGGTCGCGCTTGACGGCATAAAAAATATCTTAACTTCTTCTCCCGGATGCTTTTCGCTGTATTGCTGCGCATAATTTGCTATCCCCGGCATAGAATCCTTCATAAACAATTCCCCCCAATAGCAGTGCCTTAAATAGTATG
>JBJEQL010000021.1:0-5771 GCA_051881735.1 Oscillospiraceae bacterium | reverse complement strand
GAAACCCTCGAAAAGTTCAAGATGGAAGCTGCTAACGAAGTTGGCGTAAACCTCAAAAACGGCTACAACGGCGACCTTACAGCCCGTGAAGTCGGCTCCGTAGGCGGTCAGATGGTCAAGAAGATGATCGATGCTTACAAGGCCGGTCTTAAGTCATAACCTGATAAGCCTTAAAAAGCAAATTGCTTAGCTGAAAAATCTTAACTAAGCTTCGCAGATCCGTCCCCGAAGATAATTTTTCGGGGACGGATTTTTTCTTGACTTTTGTCCTTATTATATGCTAAAATACTGTTGAAAAAACGAATTTCCAAAAAGAATTGCGGTGATATTTCAATGAAATATTTCTCAGTAAAAAAAGTCCTGCCGATGGAGTTTTTCTGCTGCGGAAATCTTGTTTCAAAGGACGAATTTCTCCATTGCAGAAGAGCAATAAGCTGTGACGTACTGATATTTGTTTTAAGCGGAGAACTGAACATCTCGATATTCGGAGAAGAGCATACTATCTCTTCGGGAGAGTTCATTTTCCTGCCAAACGGAACAGAACATTTCGGCTTTATGCCGAGCAGCGGTGAACTGTCTTATATGTGGGTACATTTCAAAAGCAGTTCAATGCTTATTCAAACAGATGACAAACCGCCTGTTCTTTCACCGCAGGGATATTGCCTGCCGCTTTGCGGAAAAGCCGATCTTCCCGACCGTGTCCGACTGCTTTTCTCGCAGCTTTTGAGCCTTTCACACCGTAAAAGCTTCTATTCGGACGAGATGATCTCTGCGTTGCTGTCGGTGATATTGATGGAGCTTTCACAAAGCGGAGAAACTGTTCCGTTGAACCTTTCCCCTGCCGTTGCAGCGGCGGCGGAGTGGATAAAATCAAACTGCTGCAGCGATATTTCATCGGCTGACGCCGCACAAAGCGTTCACTACAACGCAGAATATCTTTCCGCAATTTTCAAAAAAGAAACAGGTTTCACTCTCACCGAATACATAAACCGTTCACGCATTGAAACAGCCAAACACATCCTCTCGGACAGCTCCGTAACAATAAAAGAAGCCGCTTTCTCCTGCGGCTTTTCTGACGAGAAATACTTTATGCGTGTGTTCAAAAAAATCGAGGGAATGACCCCCTCGGAATACAGAAACGCTTTATGAACAGCAACGCCGCACATAAACTCTGTGCGGCGTTGATTTTATTTCATTGTAAAATAAACCGTGTAGTACTCATCAACGACATCATAAAGAGGTTTTACAGCAAAATTCCTCGGCTGATTTTTTGTAACGTAGCAGTTCTGCTTCCATACGAATGTACCGTAAGTATGCTCGCAGCGCGGGGATAAAAACTCTTTCGGGTCGCTGCCGTTTATGCCGCAGTCTTCACCGACAATTCCTGCAAGAACTATCGGACCGTCAACCATTGCGCCGAGTTCGGACGAGGGCAGTTTTTCCGTCCTGACTTCGCTATTGAAAAGGATATTGACCGTGTCATTTTTCCACTCTCTGTCAAGACTGATAAACCCGTTTTTCACTTCCGCTTCAACCGCTTCACCGTTCAGCATTACCAACGGTTTTCCAACGCACCATTCGGGCACACGGAACGAAAGCGTGAATCTTACCTGCTCATCGGCGGAAACTTCAAATCTGAGCGACCAGCGTGATTTTTCTCCGCCGCCATGTTCATCGAAAAGCACCTGACTATTATAGGATTTCATATCGGTCGTCTGACTGACTTTTACGGAAGTACCACCTGCGGAAAGATTTGCCTGCGAGGGGATATACTGGCTGACGATAATTTCATTTTTGTCTTTATTTTCAAAGTAGATAAGCTCGGGATAGAACGTCTGCGCCTGAACCATTGTGCCGTGGCAGCACCAGAAATCGTTACGCTTTGTTCCCCATTTTTTCTTGCTTCCCGCAGAAAGCGGAAGGAAATATGTCGGCGTTCCCATCTGCGGATTCTGCTGTGCAAGAAAACCGTTATATAACGCTCTTTCGATATAGTCTGCATAGCGTGATTCGCCTGTAAATCTGAAAAGATAATCTGCGGTTTTTACCATGTTATAAACTGTACAGAACTCCTGATTGTTCTCTCCGAGATACTCTGCCTGACTGTCGGGCGCAACCCAAAATTCACCTGCATTCTGTCCGCTCGTTGCGTACATTCCTCGGTTTGTAACCGCCAGCGTCCAGAAGTCCTCAACATACTTTTTCCATTTTTCATCGCCTGTTGCTTCGTATAATTTTGCCGCACAATGCGAGATAGGAATGCTTGCGTTTGCATGGTCATCCGTGAGAACGTCCTGACCGCTTTCAAGGCGTTCAAAAAAAACGTTGTTCATATATCTTTCCGCAAGCGTAAGATAATCTTCGTCTTTAAGCGCAATATAAGCGTCTGCCCAAGCTTCCGTCATTGCGCCCTGCTCTCCGCCGAATATTGCCACCGGATTTCGTTCAAGCATTTCGTCCGTCCAGCGTATAAACCACTTTCCCAAGCCTTTCAATACAACAGCGGCGGTTTCATTCTGCGCATATTTGTATGCGTCAATAAGTCCCATGATAGTCTTATGCATCGTATATTGCGGCGACCAAACATACATATTATTTGCAATTCTGTCAAAGTATTTTTCGGGTATCGAGCCTGCCCATTCGCCGCCGTTGAGCTTCTGACAGCGTGCAAGTTCATCAATAATTTTATCAAGCTTGACTTTCAGTTCAATATCCTTTTCCGAAGCGTAAAGCTTTGAAGCTGCAGAGAGCCAGTGCCCTAAAAAGTGACCTCTGAGCTGGCAGGTCGGCGCTTCCCAGCCCCAATGCAGACGTGTATCGCTTGGGTCGGGAATGACCTGAAGTCCCGGCATTATTATCCCTGCTTCAAGGTAAAAATTCTGCAGGAGTGCCATGCTGTCAAGTTCCATTAAATACTCACGGTTAACTTCAAGGCGCTCACGGAAAAGACCACCCGTCAGCTTTACATTCTGTACTGCAACTCTTGAAATCATTTTATATTACCTCCGAAAAGTTGATGCTTTTTCTTTTATAATTATATCATACAAATCCTCGAATGTCGGTAGACAAAAACCGATATTTAGTTCAAATTTCAAGGAAAACATTTTTAGCAAATATGCTGTAATGTGTTAAATTAATAAACCAATATATATTGACATTCTTAACAAGCGGTGATATACTTATATTGTCTTTACGACTAATTTTTTAATTTAAGAGGGATGTATATTATGAAAGGTAAAAAAATTCTTTCCTGTGCCCTTGCGATAATGCTCTCGCTTGGCACGCTCACTGTTCTTCCGGCAAAATTCGACAGCAATATCGACATTGCTGTTACCGCAGACGCTGCAAGCGATTTTGTTATCGAAACAGATGATGAAAGCGGCGAAAAATACATCGTTGAATACACAGGTAAGGGCGGCGCTGTCACACTTCCAAAAGGAGTCAATGTTGATTATGCTGTATTCTACGGCAATGATACTATTACAAGCATAACCGTTCCGGGAGATTGCATTTTCTACGATTATGCTTTTGCGAACTGCAAAAATCTTGAAAAAGTTACAGTAAAAGGTAATGCGTTTTTTGGTCCGGCCTCATTTATCCATTGCATAAATTTAAAAAGCGTTACAGTTGAAGGAAGTCTTCTCGATATTTGCGGCAGTGCATTTGCATTTTGTCATTCGCTTAAAACCTTTTCGGTAAAAGAAAACAAAAAAGAATTCGCGATCGGCACAACTGCGTTTTATTGCTGCTATTCCCTTGAGAGCATGGCAATTCCAAGCAAATGTACAGAGATCTATGCAGAAGCATTTTTGAACTGCTTTAATCTTTCAAAGCTCACCGTTCCTGCAGGAACAAAGTTCAACTATAACGCCGGAAAATACCAAATGGGTTACTTCGATGCTGCTAAAACGTACGATGACGCATGCGACGGAAACTGGTATACAGCCGTAGCAGACGGAAAGACTTCTGTTTACTGCGACTATATCAACACATCCACAGGTACTTACATGGACAGCGGTCTGTTCTGTGATTACAAAAAATACACTCCCAAGAAACTCACAATGACCGTGACCAAGGGTTCCGATGCTGAAAAATATGCAAAGGAAAACAAGATTGCATATAAATACGCATCCTCTTCATCTTCGTCCGACAAGCTTGCTGCTCCGGAGAATATCAAAGCTTCAAAAACTTCCTCCTCTGTAACTCTTACATGGGACAAGGTTTCAGGCGCAGACGCTTACAAGGTATGGAAATTGAACGAAAAGACAGGCAAGTATGAAAAGTACAAGATCGTTACCGCCGCAAAATGCACAATAAGCGATCTTGACAAAAATACCAAATACAGCTTCAAGATAACTTCACTCGACAAAGTCGATGGTAAATACAAGAGCGGTTCAACATCAAAAGCAGTTTCTGTTACAACTAAAAAATAATTGACTAAAAAGACTCCCCATTTGTCAGACTTAAAAGCCTGATAAATGGGAGTTTTTCTGTTGATTCATGTATCATTCTAATCTTTAATCAACCTATAGACAAATCCTCGGCTATAATAATTCCACTCTGCGTCAAACTCCTTTGCAAGGCGGCAAGCCTTGCTGCAGTCGTTTTCCTTGATTGGAATTATTCTATCTGTCGGCTTTGTCTATAGAACGATTAAAGATTAGTATCAAAAATTAATCATCACTTCCGTCATAAAGCAGTTCTTCCGGGATATCATATTCATAAACCTCGCCGCCCACCGCGGCAATAAGCTTATCCAAGTCTTTGACAATAAGAAAGTTTTTATCCTCAAACGGATAGATAAGCGGCTTTTTCAGAATAAACAAAACTGTATCAACGATAAGGAATATAAAGCCGGCGTACGCAGCTATCATAAATATAAACACGCTTGTAAAAAAGCCTATGATAAGACCAAGCTTATTAAATGCTTTCTTATACAAAAACTCGGCATGGAACGCTCCGTGGATAAATCCTGCACCGAATATCGGAGCAAACACAATATTGGCAAACCCCTTTTGTCCGCTCGTCAGCGAATAAATAAACAACACAACCGTAAGCACCCAGCCGATGAACATGGTTGCTGTTCTTACACCATTTGTGATATTGTAGCTTCTGCGAATAGACTTAGGCAGGTTTTGAACGTCAGACTTTTTCATTTCTTTTTCCTCCAAATTTTACATTTATAGTTTTTGTTTTTTGTAACAGTTTCTCCGTTCCTTGCGTAACTCACATAAATGCATATCCCTCCAAAGAACAAATTTAAATAACATTGTTACTTATTTGTTATTAAAAAGGAGCTGTTTTCAGCTCGATTTTATTTTAAAATTGACAGGATCCCATTTTTATAAATCATGACCGTAGTAACAAGCCGCTGCGTTACGATAAGGTCGTCCGGCTCTTCAGCAATTATTTTAATTATGGAATATACCATTATTGGCGCAAGACATCTGCTGATATATTCGCTTATTTCAGGAGAAAGCTCTCTTTTTCCTGAAACCACCTTATGCGCCATTTCTATTATCTGACTGCCGAACTCGTCAACGATAGAGTCAAAATATTCTTTTATAACGGGATTGCTCATATTGTTATATAAAATATGATACAACTTGCGATTGGCGGAAAAGAACTTCTGAAATTCACCAAATGCTGTAAAATCATCGTTCAGCACCTTGTCAAAATCAATGGAAATAGCGCTGACAATATTAAATATCGGAAGCATTACATTGACCAGCAGGTCTTCTTTACTGTCAAAAAAGCAGTATACCGCACCT
>JBJEQL010000020.1:0-5797 GCA_051881735.1 Oscillospiraceae bacterium | reverse complement strand
CTCTGCGATAGAGAAAAACAGCTCCTTTTGCATATCGGTATAATCATTGTTTGTTTTTTCAAGGCTGTCTGCTACAGCAAAATGCGTAAAAATGCCCTCGGGGACAAGGTTCGGCAGCTTTTTTATCTGCGCTATCTCTTCAAGGCATTTTTCACGGTTCTTTGCGATAAGTCCAATTCTGCCCATTCCCGTATCAAGCTTTATATGTACACGGACAGGCTTTTCTGCGGCAGCTGAAAGTTCCTTTGCATACTCTGCGGAAACTGCCGCTTGAATAATGTCATACTCCGAAAGCTCAGCGGCATACGCAGGGTTTGTATAGCCGAGTATAAGGATATCTCCCTTACAGCCTTTTTTGCGAAGTTTTATCGCTTCGTCAATGTTTGAAACGGCAAAAAAATCCACCCCGAGCGACTGATAAAGTTCCATAAGTTTAACATCGCCATGACCGTAGCCGAACGCTTTCAGAACGCAGCAGGGGCGTGTTTTATTCGTATCAAGAAAGCCTTTAAGTATATTAAGGTTTTGCTCGGCGGTATCCAGATCGATCTCCGCCCATGTTCTTTTATGAAAATTTTCCATTGAAAAACTCCTTTTTTTAAAAATCGGTTGCAAAAGCCGAATGTATGTGTTAAAATTATCTTGATATACTATTAATGGCTAAGGAAGCGCTGATATTGCTGCAGCAATGATCAGCATATCCCTAATAGCATTAAAAGCTTTTTCTGTATGGAGAAAATTATGTCCGAATTCATTATCCCAAAAGAAAAAACCGTCTGCTTTTCAGGTCACCGTCCCGAGAAGCTGCCCGACGGCGGAAATATGACCTCTCCTGTCATGGGAGTAATAAAGTCGCTGCTTTATCAGGAGATAACAGCTGCCATTGACGACGGTTACACCTGCTTCATCACGGGGCTTGCACGAGGTATCGATCTTATCGCAGGCGAGCTTGTTCTCGATATAAAGCGTACTGACCCTAAAATCGGGCTTGTTGCGGCTGTTCCGTACAAAGCGCAGCCGAAAAACCTGAAAAGCTATGAAAAATTCGCTTACGGCTGCATTATAAATGAAGCGGACAAGGTCGTTTATGTAAGCGAAAAATACCACAAAGGCTGTCTGCAGGAGCGAAACCAATTCATGGTTGACAATTCATCACGGCTTATCGCTGCAGTTGCCAACTATCGCAGCGGTACCGGCCAGACTATCCGCCTTGCCGAAAACGCAGGCATTGAAGTGAGGGTCATAAATATATCAAAGATTTGTGACAACGCCAAAGAAGCGGCAAACTCATCCGTTCAGCTGTCGTTCTTTTAAGGAACGAACGCTCAAAGCTTGGCAAAAATGATTTGACCTGCGTTCCCTTTCATATCAACATTATACCACCGACAAGACCGTTTGGCAATATGATCAAAGGAGTTTTTTATGGCAAAAAAATCATCGAAAATAGTGCTTACCTATATAATAACAATTATATTCACACTTGTTGTAACGACGATAATATGTTACTTTGCATATTCAAGCATATTCTTGGACGAGAACGATAACAAATCCTCTGATAACATAAATAATATTCAGCTTGAACCTATGACCGTGCTTGGAGATTATACGCCGTCCGCCGCAGATGCAAGAACGATCCTTCTTATCCTTGACGCAGAAAAACGTGAAAGCGGAAGCTGCTTCCTCATCGCAAGATTTATCCCAACAGAAGAACAGTTCGTTTTCCTGCCGATACCGAGCAATACGCTCGTTAACGCTGATGGCGAAGAGGACACTATCTATAACATATACCGCAACGGCGGCACTAAAAAAGCCGTTTGGGCAGCCGAAAGCTGTCTTGGTCTGAAAATAGACAAATACATAAAATTCAACCGTTCAAGTTTTTCGACTATTGCAGATATTTTCGGCGGAATTGATTATGATATTCCATATAATCTCGTTTATGATAACCCCGACACAGGAGAATCGACCGTCCTTAAATCGGGCAGACAGTTCCTCGATTCGACAAATCTTAGAAAGGTGCTTACATATCCGAACTACACGCAGGGCGAAGAATACCGTGCAAGATGCCTCGGAGTTGCTGTTAACGACCTTGTAACGAAAGGCACTTCAAATCAGACAAGCTTTGCGAATAATCTTGACGATTATTTTGTAACAGTCATAAACGCCGATATCGACACGGACATCACCGCATACGATTATGACGAAGTCAAAAAAGCGATGAAATACGTCATCAAAAACTCGAACAGCATATCAACCTTTATCCTTTCAAGCGGCACAACAGACGAAGACGGACGTTACATTCTTGATGAAAAGTTCCTTGCAACGCTCTCGCAGCTTTTAGCACTTGACGAAACCGACACAGTTGAATAAAACAGCATATTCTGCATAAGCTAATCACGGGGTTTGATAAATATTTGAAAGGATAAGCATTATGTGGGATAAAATCGCTTTAACGCTGCTTATTATCGGCGGACTCAACTGGGGACTTGTCGGAATATTCCGTTTCGACCTTATCGCATGGCTCTTCGGCGGAACAGGCGCAGTAATAAGCCGTGTACTTTATATCCTTGTTGCGCTCGCAGCAGTATGGTGCATATCGCTTCTTTTCAGAGAAGACAGCACTGTAAACAGCCACAACTGATAATACCAATCAAAAAAGCCTGATCCAATTTGGGGTCAGGCTTTTTAAATTGAAACACGCTGCTTTAAAAAATATCATCTTCGCTCTTATAACACCATTCAATATATTGAAATGCCGCAGAACTGCATTCATCAATTTTTAATCCTCCGTCCGTCCTTTTCAGAAGAACTGTAAAGTCCGCTGCGGTGTCATGATCCATATCCCAGTTTTCTCCTGCGCCGAAAGCAGTCATATACAGAACAAGGGTGCTTTCATCCACCTTTCCAACAGAATCAATATGCACCGTATCAGTTCCAAGAAGTCCGCCGTTACTCCCTGCGCTTTCAGAAATATACAGTCTGCCGTTTTCTTCGTAGTAATAATCGTCAATTTCTGCTTTAAGATAATTTATCATTTTCTCCGTGAAAATCGGCGTCAATTTCTCTGTCAAGTCACTTATTGTCATTACATCACCGTCAACGACCTCATACCATATTCTGTCCACGGTTTGCCCTTCATATATCCCGTTATCTGCAATTTCCTGCGTTGTGATAAAGCTGTTTTCATTCTTATGCTTACAAATTTCCTTTCCGTCAATATAGTCGTAGAAAATTTTTTTACCGTTTATCAGAAGATTTTGTATCTGAAGCCGTTCCTCATCGGAAGGAGTGTATTTTTCGGAAGATAGAAGCATTTCGGAAGCAGTTATTGTTTTATCCGATACTGTTTCGGATACCGTCAATTCGCTTTCAGAAGCTTCGGAAACAGCCGTTGTTTCAGCAGCCTTGTAAGCAAAGTCCGGGGCGGTCGATCCGCATGAAGACAACATAAAAACACCGAAAACAGCTGCCGCAAAAATCTTAAACCGTGTTTCCATAATAAAGTATTCCTTTCAATTATATAATTCCGATTTTTCTTCCTGTCTGCCCGACAAGCTTTATTTCAAACTCAAAATGAAGACATAACTTGCCACAATAATCTTTGCTTATATAAGTATAATATATCTATATAGGATATTCAATAATTTTTTGTAAATTATTATAATTATATTAAAAGTATTTACACAGGCAAAGTGGGGTGTTTAGAATGACAGAGGAGATCGACTACGGGAAATTAGGCGCAAGGATAAAACAGATACGCTTAGACAGGCGGCTTACACAGGAAGCTCTTGCGGAAATGGTAAACTGCAACGTGACGCATATTTCCAATATCGAAAATAATCATACCAAAGTATCCCTTAATGTCCTCTTGGCAATAACCAACGCCCTCAATACAAGCATTGACTTTCTCCTGTCCGACCAATACGATAATTCTGCGCTGGCTCTTGACAATGCCATATTAAGAGCGGTCAGCAAGCTTGACGATGAAAAAAAAGAGAAAATACTGAAAATTATTGAGATATTGCGAACATGAAAGCAATCGCTGTCAGCCGAAAATTGTGAACAGCACCGAATTTTCTTTAATAGCCGTTTTCGAATAATTCTATTAATGAAAGCAAAAGCCTGACTCTGTTTGGGGTCAGGCTTTTTTAGCATTTTTAACGCTTTTTTATTCAGCATATAAATACATATCTTGCATAGAAATGCTGAAATAACAATTTTCAACAAGATCGGAGTGATCTCCGTTCATAACCTCAACTAAAACAGAGGATTTCATTATATACACCCCGTCCTGAATCAGATCGTCGGGTTTAACTTTGATATTTGATGTTAAAACTATGGTTTCATACGGTTTAAATGTATAGTTGTGTATATCTCCCGTTGCAACGGGATTTGTGTTATTTAAATTCACTAAACTTGCGACTTGCTCATAAGAATCCTGCCCTGCCATAATGTTAACTTCCAGTTCTTTATCTGTCATATTAGTAAGCTTATATTTTACAGTAAATTCATCTCCCGAATGAACGTCCGAATACTGCGAAGGATCAAAATCTGTTGTCAAAGAAAACCATGCAAGCTTGGAATAAGCCATCTTTTCAAGCTCGGTTTGGGTGAAACCGTCATATATATTGTTCTCCGGTTTGCTGTTTGGATAACTTCTTGTATTATTGAAAAGCATTATCAGCATTACCGCTAAAACAGCAATTATGCAGCCTTCAATTATAATAAGAGCTTTATATTTTTTCATTTACGATCCCACCTTTTCTATACATTCTTGAATACGATTATATCATTAAAGCAGAGTGTTGTCAAATTTTCGGAAATTTTTCAATCCAAACTCTTCATTGCCCTAATTTATGGGCTGTCGTGCCGTTTATTTAAAAGATAATTCAAAAACAAAACTATCAAAGAAAACAACACGCCAAGCCCGATATTGACCATTTGACCGTTGATTACATTTGAAAACGGATATGTATCCCTAAGTGCATTGTCATATATTCTAAGCTCCAGAAGAATATATTCTGCCGAGAAAAAGAAACCGGAAACAGCCGGCAGAAAACAAGCGGCATTCTTTAAAATTGACTTTCTTTGCAGCAATAACGTATATCCGGATAAAATCAACAGCGCAGGCAGTATTACCGCTGTACTGCCAATAGTTTTTTCACTTATCAGTATCAATAAAAAAGTGCATAACAAGTATATTACAGCATACAAGGAAACAACCGTTATACTGTTTTTCTTCATTTTTATAATTATTTGTTCTTTTTGATGTTCGGTATATCGAGCAACCTGTTTGATTGTGTTTTTCATTTCTTCATTCATGTTCTCACTTTTCCTTTCTCCGTCAATTATCTCACGGATATCAACTTCATATAATTCGGACAGCTGAATAAGCGTACTTATATCCGGCAGATTGTTCCCTGTTTCCCACCTCGAAACGGTTCTGTGTGATACGCCTATTTTTTCAGCCAGCTGTTCCTGAGTAAGTCCTTTTTCATTTCTTAACAGTTTTAGGAACTGACCGATTTTAATCTGATCCATTGCGCTCGCCTCCTTTCATCATTATTTTACCGTTGTCCCTGCAAGAACACCACGACATAAAGTGAGAAATGCCGTGTTTTGCAAACGGACAAGTATGTCTATTATAATTTCGCTTGATTTTATATTACATCAAATTATAGTAAAAAGCAATACTTTTCACCGTGCTTCAAAAAACCATTTCCACAAAAAAAGCTGCCGCAAAAATGCAGCAGCTTTCGGAAATTTTTTATTAATCCAAACTCTTCATCGTCGGGAA
>JBJEQL010000019.1:0-1550 GCA_051881735.1 Oscillospiraceae bacterium | reverse complement strand
CACAAAACCGCCGATGGTATATATATCTGTTCGGCCGTCACGCCACTCTCATGCTATTATAAAAGAAACGGGAGAGTTTGTTATCAATCTGACAACGTCAAAGCTTGTCCGTGAAACGGATTTTGTTGGCGTGAGAAGCGGAAGAGATATGGACAAGATAAAAAAGTGCGGTCTAACGCTTGAAGAAGCCTCGGCTGTCGCTGCGCCCGTTATTGCGGAAAGTCCGCTTTCGCTTGAATGTAAGGTCACGGAGATAAAGTCCTACGGCACACATGATATGTTCATCGCTGATGTTGTAGCGATCTCTGCCGATGAACGCTATATCGACAGCAAGGGCAAAATAAATCTCCAACAGGCAGGACTTTTGGCATATTCACACGGTGAATATTTCGCAATAGGAAGAAAACTCGGAGAATTCGGTTTTTCTGTTGCGAAAAAGGCGAAAAACAAATCCTATAACCGAAGCATAAAAAGCACTGCGCCTAAGAGCGTATCAAGCGGAAAGGGCGGCAAATAATGGGAGTTCCGAAGAAAGATATACAGCGGCTCGATAAATTTCTCTCCACGCAGCTTGGGATAACACGTTCCGAGGCAAAAGAGCTTGTAAAGCGCAGAGTTGTCACCGTAAACGGCGCTGTGGGGAAGCTTTTTGATATGAAGATAGACCCCGAAAAGGACGTTGTCTGCGCCGAGGGAAAAGAAGTCACCTATCGCAAACATATCTATATAATGATGAACAAGCCGCAGGGCGTTGTATGCTCGACAAGGGACGGCGAATCGCAGACGGTTCTTGAACTTCTCCCTGACAGCATACGCCGTGAGGGGCTTTTCCCTGCAGGAAGGCTTGACAAGGATACCGAGGGCTTTGTGTTCATTACAGATGACGGTGTGCTTGCGCACAATATCCTTTCCCCGAAGCACCATGTTGACAAGACCTATTTCGCAAGGCTTGAAAACGCTGCGAACGAGGACGATATAAAAGCGTTTGAAAGCGGTATGGAGATAGACGGCGGAGATGTCTGCCTGCCTGCAAAGCTCACGATACTTGACGATCCGCATGAGGTGCTTATAACTATAAGAGAGGGTATGTATCACCAGATAAAGCGTATGGCGCAGGCGAGGGATAACAAGGTGTTGTATCTTAAACGCCTTTCGATTGGAAATGTGAAACTTGATGAAAGCCTTGCTCCGGGCGAGTGGAGAGAAATGTTGCACAAAGAAGTAGAAAATATTTAGCCATTATTTTATCTTAAAATTTACAAAAAATGGTAATCAAGGTCTTTTTCGTCAAACTAAATAAATAAGTTTTTATAAGTTTAGTCAATAAGTGACTTGAAATTTGCCTTTAAGATTTGGTATTATATTAATAGAGCCGAAGAATATCGGCAAGACAATTTTAATGTAGGAGGTCCTATCAACATGGCAAGTTTGTCACTTCGTTCAATTTATAAGAAATACCCCGGCGGCGTTGTTGCCGTTTCAGATGTAAACCTTGAAATCAAGGACAAGGAATTCATCATCCTCGTTGGTCCTTCCGGCTGCGGTAAGTC
>JBJEQL010000018.1:0-1554 GCA_051881735.1 Oscillospiraceae bacterium | reverse complement strand
ACAATACGGAATGCTGCGTGTTGAGAATTGAAGATGAGGTTTTGGCAGGGGAGTTGGGGGAGTGTGTTTGATAATCAACTTGAACTTATTGATATTTATCCTAAGCATATTGTTGAGAATTAAGCAGAATATAGTAAGGTAGTGTTCCACTATTGAAAAAAATGATGCAAAGATTTTACAGAAATCGTATCTGCCGAAGCAATATTAGCAGATCAATAGTTGTAAACAACAATAATATTAGATTTCCAGGTTTAAAAAGCAAGAAAAAGTTTCTGATTTGTGAATCCAAAACTATTGGCATTTTGCAACTTTTTAAGTATAATGTTAGTAAATGATCGGAGGTGCGTTATGTCAGAGCTTATTAATCGACCTGAATATCTGGAACAGCTTATACAAAATAAAGATGTTGACCTTGTGAAGATCGTTACCGGCATCCGCCGCTGCGGAAAGTCATCTCTGCTTGACTTGTTTCATCGGTATTTGTCCGATAATGGTGTAGATGCTCAGCACATTATCCACATGAATATGGAGTCGCTTCGGTATCGTGAACTTACGAATTATCTTTCATTCTATGATTATATAAGCGAGCATATTCCAAAGGACGGCAGGACTTATCTGATCTTTGATGAGCTTCAGGCTGTGGAGCATTGGGAAAAGGCAATAGAGTCGTTTCGTTTGGATTTTGATGTTGATATTTATATTACAGGTTCAAATGCGTATCTGCTGTCAACCGAATTCTCAACGCTGCTTTCTGGAAGATATGTGGAAATACGGATGCTTCCGCTGTCGTTTAAGGAGTTTCTGACATTTTATGAATTTAGTGCTGATACTGCCATAGAAGAGAAATTTCAAAGGTATCTCCAGTTCGGCGGAATGCCTATCCTAAGGGAATATCATTTTAATGAAACGAGGAGCAATCAGGAACTCGAGGGTATTTACTCAACGGTAGTGCTGAAGGATGTCCTTTTGAGAAACAATGGTACTGACCAGCAGATGTTTCAGAAGATAGTAACATTTCTATGTTCAAATATAGGCAGCATATCTTCACCGAACAGCATTGGAAATGTACTGTCGAATGAAGGAGATATAAAAAGCGGCAGGAATAAAAATATCGCAGGCAAGACGGTGGAAAAGTATATTTCAATGCTGCGAAGTGCCTTTATTTTCTATTCTGTGGGACGATATGATGTAAAAGGAAAGCAGTTGCTGAAAACTCTTGGCAAGAACTATATTATAGATATGGGCTTTCGTAATATGTTGCTTGGCTATCGTGATGCAGACAGAGGACATATCATAGAGAATATTGTCTTTTTGGAGCTTAT
The DNA here is from genome assembly GCA_051881735.1 of Oscillospiraceae bacterium. GTDB lineage: Bacteria > Bacillota > Clostridia > Oscillospirales > Ruminococcaceae > UMGS363. Next base: position 232 of record JBJEQL010000018.1, on the reverse strand, counting down.
CCGTCGTGATTATCGTGTTTATATCGGCAAGGTGGGCGATACTGAGGTTGATTTTGTTGCGGAGAAACCGAATGATAAGCTGTATATTCAGGTCACGGAAACCATGCAGTCGGAGGAAACTCGTGAGCGTGAACTGCGTCCGCTTCGTATGATACCGGACAATTATGAGAAGATCGTGCTGTCTATGGACAGAAGCTATATCAATTCGTATGACGGGATAAGGTCTTTGAAT
>JBJEQL010000017.1:0-26833 GCA_051881735.1 Oscillospiraceae bacterium | reverse complement strand
ATTCGAGATTGTCGGCTTGATTTTTTCCAAATTTTAAATGGTGTTTAGTATAAAATTACTTATCCATACCGAAACGCTTCTTAAATTTGTCAATACGTCCGCCTGTGTCAACAAGCTTCTGCTTACCTGTGTAGAAAGGATGGCACTTGGAGCAGATTTCAACCTTGATATCCTTCTTAGTGGATCTGGTCTTGATCACGTTGCCGCAAGCACAGGTAATAGTGGTTTCCTGGTAATCAGGATGGATACCCTCTCTCATTCGTAACACCTCATCTCTGTTTATATTATATGATTAGCATAGCAGCCCATCACATAACACGGACAGTAGTGCTATTTTTCAATCACTTACGGAAATACATTATATCACATTAATTCTCGCTTGTCAAGGGCTTTCTGCAATTTTCTGTAATTGATAGTTAAAAAATGCAGAAATTGACAATAAAACTTAATTATGCTATAATATCCTTGATTTCAAGCATATTATTGAAACGCTGATTAATTCAACAGTTTATGACTTCTTTCAAGAATTTTAGAAAGAAAGGAATTTACGGATATGGCTGCATCAAAAAAGAGAAGTTCTGACAATTTGTTTTTACTGATAATTATGTTAGTAGTTTTAGTATCAATAGTATGGATATTCAAAAATGATATCAAAACATTGAATGAAAAGATCGATTCAATCACTTCCGTTCAGAACAAGCTTATGGCAGAAAACGCAGAATTATCAGTTCAGATTCAGAAAAGCAGATTTTATAACGAAGCTTCGTTAATGCAATCAGGGAAAGCTAAAGATATATCCGGCATATCTGTCACCGCTCCGACAAAAGAATTTGATGCAGAAATCAACGATTTCGGCAACAAAGAGTTATTTAACAGAAATAAGCTGTATATGAACAAAATAGAAGATTATGGAGTCAAAGTTTCAATCGAATATTTATCATCGGAGGAAAATCAAACTTTAAATGAAGTTCTTCTCCAATATATAAAAAACCTTTCCGATGATATTTGTGAAGGCTGCACATCCGATTATGACAAAGCGTATGCTATCGCAATATGGGTATCGGATAACATATATTACAATAATGATAAAGCACAGCAAGGCATAGATGCTGATACAATAAGCCTTGAAACTTCACTTGCTCTGCACAGAACAACTTGTGCCGGTTATTCAAATTTATATTCTGCACTATGCGAAGCACAGGGGATCTATTGTATTAATCTCAGAGGAAACGGTACAGGAGGACTTCATGAAACACAGGACTGGAACACTCTTCCCAGAAATCACGAATGGAATGGTGTATACTGCGACGGCAGATGGTATTTTACCGATACAACATGGGCTTCACAAAACGAATACTATAACGATCAAGAGATATATACCGATGTAATTGATAAACGATACATAATGATGGATTTTTATAAAATGTCAGAAGAACACAGGATAGACTCTGCTGAACACAGAGGATTCTTCAATATATACTAAAGAAACGACCGTCAAATCGTTCCCTTAGTAATTCCCTAAAATGATTAAAATCTGATGAAAGCTTAGTTTTCATCAGATTTTTTCTTTCTGCAAAGCAAATAAAAGAACACAGCGCCTACTATTATATGTGGGATGAACACAAGGATTCCTGACTGAAAGCTTTTGCTTCCCGTTATAATATCTGCGTCCTGCGGCAGAAGGACACCCATTACCGACAGCATATCCATTGCTGTATGGCATATAACCGCAGGAAAGATCGAGTTTGTTTTCTTTGTAAGATATGTAAGCACCGCACCGTAGAACGTGCAGGAAACGCACATTACCACCCAGCCGAGATACGGAAATCCTGGATAATCAAAACCAAAATTAAGTCCCTCGGCTATCGGGCAAGCGTGCCAAAGCCCCCATATAATGCCGCTGACGATAAGAGCAAGCGGTTCGGGCATGACCTCTTCAAGCTTAGGTGTGAGATACGCTCTCCAGCCGAACTCCTCACCAAAGAGATACCAGAAATCCACAAGAATATACGCAATCGACAGCAGGACATATCCTGCCGAACCGATATCGAATTCAATATCCTTAAAGCTGTAATCGGGTATAAGAAAAACTATCAGCATGACTGCACCTAAAAATTGAAGAGCAGCCGCAAATCCGATACCGCAGAAATAATACCTGAGGTTTCCCTTGAAATTAGCGCAGAGATAGTTGTTTTTGAAGCCTTCTTTTGTTATCAATCTTGTCAGGACGTTTGCAATTGCAGGAGATAAAGCTGCAATCGTGATTATCAAGTTTTCAAATGCTGTGAAAACACCCGAAAGCAGATATGCAAGTAATACAATTCCGTTTGCAAGAACTGTGAAAATTATGATACGGATGACCGTCATTTTCTTACTGCTCAAAACTCTCCGCCCCTTTCAGATAGAATCTGCTTGATATTCTATACGACAGAATATAAAGTCCGAATGCACTAAGCGCACAAAGCGACAAAACAAATATCGCAGTATCCCCGAACGCCTCACCATTTATGACCTCGGATAAAAACTCCCACAGACTGTCGAGTGAACCAAACACCGATAAATCGCCAAAAAGGAAGTAAACCACCACTATAAACAAAAATCCGAAGAAAATACCCATTTTTACCGATGAACCTATCTTGCTTCCGAAGCGTACATAAAACGGAAACTCGACTGCGCCGATAAAAAGAACTACAAACACCATTACAAAGCTCACATTCGTGCTTAATACAGATGTATTCTCAAAGCCATAATATACGGAAATAATGGCGTCAAAGATGATCTCTGCAAAATAGCTCCAGATATAAGAAACAATAAGCAGTACAGCTCCGAACATATACTTTGAATATATCTGACCGCTTTCCTGCGCAGGACTTGACGAAATGAACGCACTCCAGCGCTTGGATTCATCGGTCGAAAAGATCTGCGGCAGTATTATCAAAGCAAAAATAAAGATAAGCAACGCATAAACACAGCTGATAATGTCTGCAGCCATAGGATAACTGCTTTCGTCAACAAAGTCTTCCTTTACGAGCGAACCGAACAAAAAGAAACACACAGCATACACATATATATCCACCAAAGCAAGGACAAAAAGGCTTTTCCTGTTCAGAACAAGCTCCTTGTACAACAATCCGTACATACTCAATTTTCCTTTCTGTTCAGAATTACAGCTGTAAGAACCGCTCCAACGATGAACGCCCCCACAAGGACAAACGGTGCTGCATTGAAAATGCTTTCACCAGTGTTTTCGATCATCCCAACTATTTTGGAAAGCATCTCATCGGTAAATTCCAGTTCAAGATCATCGTTTAAAAATTCTTTTAAGCCTTCAAGCTTATTATATAAGAAAAACAACAAAATTCCCGTAACGCCTAAAGGGAAAACATTACTTACAATGCTCAACTTAAATAAATACAGAAGCGGTATCACGAGCGCAGTAAAAAGCATCGATACTGCAAAAACAACGGTCAGCGCAGGAAGATTTCCCGATAAGCTCTGCACAGCAGTAATGTCAAATCCGCTCTGCTCCTTAACCCAAAGCAGATGCTCCGAAATGTCGCTCGTGCTGCATACGATAGCCGTATTTATAATCGTTACAATCATTGCCGCAGCCGTTTCTATAAACAGCACCGAATACCGTGCGGCAGTCTGCTTTACTGCACTTAGAGAGGTCGTTTTTGTAAACCTCCCCCACCCCGTATTCACATCGGCAAGTGTTATTCCGCCCTCTTTCATGAGCAAGCACGCCGCCATAGCAGGAACATACACCGCCAGTATATAAACATACACACAAGCGATCGTATACTCATTTATTTCTTCAAACGCCCGTGAAAGATTGCCGACTTTCAGACTCAGCAGAACAAGGTCAAACATAAGTGCAAGAATAAAAAATACGACAAACGAAACAAGGTATGATTTCCGCTTGAGAAACATCTCACGGTAGATAAGCTCACGCATTATGTCCACTCCTTTTTGCTGCGATTGACGTAGAAAAGCATTATTTCTTCAAGCGCTGCGCTGTCGAATACAAGTCCGTCATACTTTCGCTTACATTCGGCGCTGTCGCTCACCATGACCTCTGCGCCGAAATCGGTGAGCCGTGCGCTGACGATATCTTCGGGAGCAATTTCCTTATAGTCGGATTTGCTGCACTTTATTATCGAGTGATTTTGCAGGATATCGTCCTTGTAACCTGTCAGGAGTATCTTTCCCTTGTCAATAAATGTAACGCTGTCTGCGACTTTTTCAAGGTCGGAAGTGATATGCGATGACATAAGTATGCTGTTGCTTTCGTCCTGCAGATATTCAAGGAAGATATCGAGTATATCGTTTCGCACAACAGGGTCAAGTCCTGTTGTAGCTTCGTCCATAACAAGAAGCTTTGCGCCGTGCGAAAGCGCAGCAGCGATCTGCAGCTTCATCTTCATGCCCTTTGAGAATTTTCCGAGCGGCTTTTTATACGGCAGTTCAAAGCGTTCAAGATAGCTTCTGTATGTATTATCATTCCATTCAGAAAAAATTCCGCCCATGATAAAGCCTATCTGCTTTGCACTGAAATCACCGTGGAAAGGTATCTCGTCAAAAACTGCGGCTATATTGTTTTTTATCTTTGCTTCATGTTCCTTTAGATCAAGTCCGAAAATGTTGATATTGCCTGCATCGGGCTTAATTATTCCGAGCAGAGAGTTGATCGTTGTGGATTTACCTGCTCCGTTCTGACCGATAAATCCCATAATGCTCCCCTTCGGTACATTGAAGCTGACATTATCGAGCGTAAATCCGTCATACTTTTTCGTCAGCCCGCTGATTTCGATAGCATTCTCAAAGTCATTCATTGTCGTTTCCTCCATAAAGTATATCAAGCATCTCTTTTAATTCATCACAGCTTACATTGCACATTTTTGCCTTTTTACACGCCTCGGAAAGCAGTTTTTCCGCTTGCTTGAGGTTTTCCTCACGCATAAGTTCGGTGTTCTGCCCCTTTACATAGCTTCCCTTTCCCGTAAAGGTTTCGATAAAGCCGTCACGTTCAAGTTCCTCGTATGCTCGTTTGGTAGTGATAAGGCTTATCCTCAGCTGCATCGCAAGATTTCTCATTGACGGCAGAGCTTCCCCCTCTTTCAGCTCCCCCGACATTATCATCTGCTTTATCTGTGCTGTTATCTGTTCATATATTGGTTCTCCCGATGTATTGCTTATTATAATATCCAATTTTCGGCCTCCTGAATATTGTATATATACATTATATACACTTATATACAATTTGTCAAGTACTTTCTGAAAAAATAAAAAAAATACTGCAACTTCCGAAAAGTTACAGTATTACACATTAATTATTTCTTTTCCAAGACCTGAATAGAGCGATTGGCTTCGCTGATATCATCTTTCGCAAGCTTTATCTGCGTACACATTTCACGATAACTCGATATTCCGTTGTTCAGCTCTGTATCATCCGTTTCAAGAAATCCGTCGATAAACGCAGACGGCATCATAAACCGCTTACTTTCGGCACCAAATTGTACAGTAATAGTTGAATTATTCTGTTCGATTATTCTGCCCAAACCGAAAGTTTTATGTGCGACCGCAATGCCCTTGATATCGATTTTAGACAAGTCACTGCAGCTTTTTTTCATTGCAGATATCGTTTCTTCGTCCTGATTTATCCTTTGGCGGAAAACTTCGATTTTATGTTCACGCAGCTTTTCTGCCGCCGTTTTCTTTTTCTGCTGTGAAGCTGCGGTTGTATTCTTTGGCGTCATATATACCTCCATTCCGGACTTCATTATCCTATATAAAATAATAACATTTTTCGGTAAAGTTTTCAAAGGCACTTTTGAACAAAAATCCCACGTCGGATTTTTTAACTTATACTAAACACCAATTAAAATTTGGAAAAAATCAAGCCGACAATCTCGAATATATAGGATTTCGGCGCAGATTTTTTCCTGTATTTTATTGGTGTTTAGTATTATGCCCATGAAACGTTTTTCTTGTATTATTTGTTTTGATATGGTATAATAGTTGCAGCTGTTCTATATGCACGAAACAACAACATCACAAGAAAGGAAACATAAAATGACTGAAAAATGCAGACTTATAATCGTTGAAGGAATACCCGGCTCGGGAAAAAGTACAGCCTCAAAATATGCCGCAGATATTACCGCCAAGGCAGGAAAAAAAGCGTCGTGGACAGATGAAGGTACGGGAGATCACCCTGCCGACTATGAATTTCACAGCTTTATAAAGCAAGATAAGCTTACAATGTTTTCCGAAGAGGAACAGACGCTCATAAACTACTGCGCCGTACAGAAGAAAAACGGCGTTGTCGTTCCGCTGAACAAGGTTTCAGGCGAACTTTTTGAAAAGCTTTTATCTTTTAAGATATATGACGGACTGGACTGGGAAACCGAAAAGCCAATAATGCTTGAAAAATGGTCGGAATTTGCTGAACAGGCGCGGGGCGACACCGTGTATATCTTCAACTGCTGTCTTATACAGAATCCCATGTGTGAAACGATGATGCGTTTCGGTTACAACGAGGAAATCTCCAAGGAGCACATCCAAGACATTCTGAATAGAACAGCAGAGCTTCATCCTGCGGTGATCTATCTGAAACAGAACAACGTTCGTTCTGTCATCGACAACATTTTCAACGAACGTCCCGAAAACTGGCAGAATGACGTTATCAACTACCATGTAAACGGAGCATACGGCAGAGAAAAAGGCTTAAAAGGAAAAGACGGTTATATTTCCTGCCTTGAGGAACGCCAGCACCGTGAACTTCGGATACTCGAAAGCCTAAACTGTTCAAAGCTCATTGTTGAAGACCCACACAACGACTGGGACTCGGCTTATAAGGCTATATCGGAATTTGTATGCGGACTGCTTTAATACACGCAATAAATATGGGGCTGTTGCAGCGAACGCTGCAGCAGTCCCTTAAATTCAGATTATTGCGGTTTTCCCAACTTTAAAAGCTCATCGCCCAAGTCTGTTTTGCCCTCTTTGAGGAGCTTTATTTCGCTGTATTCATCCGAGTTGCAAACGACCATAACTGCTGATGTGTCATAACCCTCATTTCTGATTGCGATTTCATCAAAGGATAACACCAGATCTCCTGTTTTAACGTCATCTCCATTCTTGACATGAACATCAAAATGTTTTCCTCCAAGCTTTACGGTATCAATTCCTACATGGATAAGAATTTCACAGCCGTTTTCTGAGATGATGTTGACAGCGTGTTTTGTATCAAAAACAGTTTCAATTTTTCCGTCACAGGGCGAGTATATTTTACCGCAATCTGATTTTACAGCACATCCATTTCCGAGAATTCCTGCAGAAAACACATCGTCATTGACGGCTGAAAGCGGAATAGTTTCGCCGCTTGTGAATGCACACAGCGTTTCTCCGTCTGACGAAAACGCCTTTTCTTCCCTCTGAACAGCGTCATCAAAGCTGTCGGAAAGTGGATTTTCCATATAATCCTCAAGCGCAGATTTTATCACCGAAACCTTAGGCCCGAAAACTATCTGAATACCGTTGCCCTTGCGTATAACTCCTGATGCGCCGCTTGATTTCAATGTTTTTTCGTCTGTCAAATCTACATTTTTTACCGTTACTCTAAGGCGTGTTGCACAACAGTCAAGGTCGCTTATATTATCCTTTCCGCCGAGTCCCTTAAGAAGAAGCATACTTGTTTTATCGCCGCTCTTTTTATTATAATCCGCACGAGTAAAAAGTTTGACCTCGCCGTTATCAGCTTCACGTCCCGGCGTTTTGAGGTTGAGTTTCACTATCATAAAATAGAAAACAAGATAATAAACTGCTGCATAGATAAGACCTATCAGAACTATCCATATCCAGTTTGTTTTTTCGTTACCCTGCAAAATTCCGAAAAGCGTAAGGTCTATAAGACCTCCGGAAAAGGTCATACCAACGCCTACTCCGAAAATATGCATGAGCATATAGGAAAGTCCTGCGAGGATGCAGTGTACGCCATACATAAGCGGAGCAGCAAAGAGGAACGTAAATTCAAGCGGTTCGGTTATACCGGTTATCATTGAAGTCAGCGCTGCTGAAAGCAGCAATCCGCCGACTGCTTTCTTTTTCTCGGGACGTGAGGCTTTGTACATCGCAAGAGCCGCTGCAGGAAGTCCGAATATCATAAACGGGAACTTACCCGACATAAACCTTGTTGCCGATACCGAAAATTGTTCTGTTGACTTTGACGCAAGCTCGGCAAAGAAGATGTTCTGTGCACCCGAAACAATATTTCCGTCAATAAACATCGAGCCGCCAAGTTCGGTCTGCCAGAACGGCATATAGAACACATGATGAAGTCCGAACGGTATAAGCGCACGCTCGATTATCCCATATATCCATGTTCCGGCATAACCTGATTCAAGTACAAGCGTTCCAAGCTGTGATATACCTGTCTGAACCGGCTGCCACACATAAAACATGACTGCCCCTACGATAAGATATACAACGCTGCATACAATAGGAACGAACCTTGTACCGCCAAAGAATGAAAGCACCTGCGGCAGCTCTATCTTATAAAATCTATTATGGAGTGCCGCAACTCCAAGTCCGACAATAATACCGCCGAAAACACCCATTTGCAGCGTTATGATACCGAGGACGCTTGCAGTTGAGTTAGGCGGCAAAGCCTGAACGCCGCCATTCACTTCAATAAGCGCAGAAATCGCAGTATTCATAATAAGGTAGGATATCGCACCGGCAAGCGCTGCGACTTCCTTTTCCTTTTTTGCCATTCCGATAGCAACGCCCATTGCAAAAAGCAGCGCAAGGTTGTCAAAGACAACGCTGCCGGTTTTGCTCATTATCTCAAGTATTGTATAGAGCACTCCACCCTCACGGATGACCGAAGTCAGATGATAGGTTTCAAGAGTGGTCGGATTGGTAAAAGAACTGCCGATCCCAAGCAGCAGTCCGGCAATGGGCAGCAGCGCGATCGGCAGCATAAAAGAGCGCCCTACTCTCTGCAGGACGCCGAAAATCTTATCTTTCATAAAGCATATCCTTTCAGAAAAAGTTTTCAAATATTATTATGCTTTTTTCTGAAAGGATTAGCAATGTAAAATTATAGAAATAATGGTTTATCCTCTATAAACAAAAACAGGAATTGGATAACAGTTTGTTCTGTTGGAGAAATCCGCTGTTACAACGGTGAATTCCGAGCTTTCTATCGTTTTAACATATTCAAGCAGAGCGTCACGCTCGTCAAATCCGTTTTCTCTGCCGTAATATATTATCATCGAAAGCAGTCCACCCGGTTTAAGCAATGAAAGCGACTTTTCAACTGCTTCAAGGCTGGAATCTTTCTCGGTATGGACATTATGATCTCCGCCGGGCAGCCAGCCAAAATTAAAGGTTATGCAGGAAACGCTTTCCGGCTCTGCGTATTTATCCATATCGGCGTGACTTCCGAGAACAAGCTCTGCTCTGTCCGAAAAGCCACGTTTCGCAAGCAATTCTGCTGTGCTGTCGATCGCACTTTGCTGGATATCGAATGAAATGACCTTTCCGTTTTCGCCGACCAGTTCGCACAAAAACGCTGTATCAAATCCTCGTCCTGCGGTTGCGTCAATGCAGATATCTCCGCATTTCACTACCTGTGAAATTACATTCTTTGATATATCAAGTGCGCTGATTTGTTTTTTCATGATAAGATCCTCTCTTTCTTCTTTATTTTAGCTTTTTATGTAAAAAAAGTCAAGGCTGCGACAAAATCATTTGACAGTAACTGTATTTTATGATAAAATTATAATGAAATAATATTGTTAGGAAGTCTTATTATGTATCATAATTCGGTAAAAGTTGCTGCAATTCACGATCTCTCCGGTATCGGGCGATGCTCGCTTTCGGTCATTCTCCCCACCCTTTCCGCACAAGGAATTCAGGTCTGCCCTGTCCCTACGGCTATTCTGTCTGCGCACACAGGCGGATTCGGTGATGTTGTAATGCGTGATCTTACCGATTATATTCTACCTGCGCTTGAACATTACAAGCAGCTGAATTATGAATTTGACTGCGTTTACAGCGGATTTCTTGCCTCAAACGATCAGATAGACCACTGCATGAGCTTTTTTGAGCATTACAATGAATCATTAAAGGTCGTTGATCCTGTTATGGCGGATAACGGAAAACCGTATAAGACCTGCACTCCCGAGCTTCAGAAGGGCATGGGAAGGCTTGTTGAGGTTGCCGATATCATCACACCGAATATTACAGAAGCTGCGATTTTACTTGGTGAAAATCCATATCAGCCCGAATTAACAGCACAGCAAGCGAAAAGCTTTCTTGTCCGTTTGAGTGAAAAAGGGCCTAATATTGTTGTTATCACAAGCGTTTTTTCAAACGGAACGTACTGCAACATCGGATATGAACGTGAACACAGCAAATTCTGGAAAGTTAAGTATAAACATATAAACGCAAGCTATCCCGGAACGGGCGATATTTTCGCCTCAGTTCTGACCGGTTCTATTCTGCGAGGTGACAGTCTGCCTATTGCAATGAACCGTGCAACAGCGTTCCTTGAACTTGCGATAAAAACGACCAGCAGCTACTATACCGACACTCGTGACGGTATAATGCTCGAAAGCTGCCTTGATTATCTCATCAATGATCCGGTTTTATGTGATTATGAGCAGTTTTAAGGAGTGCATTATGGCTAAGAATCTGAATATTGTGCTCGTTGAGCCGCAGATACCGCAGAACACGGGAAACATCTCCCGAACTTGCGCTGTCACAGGCGCAAGGCTGCACCTTGTAAAGCCGCTCGGTTTTGAAATAACCGATAAGCAGCTCAAAAGAGCCGGACTTGACTACTGGAACGAGCTTGACATTACTTATTATGAAAACTTATACGATTTTTTCAGCAAAAACAACGGCGGAACATTCTTCTATTTTACCACCAAGGGAAGAAAAATACACAGCGAGGTTTCCTACCCCGACAACTGCTATATCGTGTTCGGCCGTGAAGACGCAGGACTTCCTGAAAAGCTTCTCCACGACAATCCCGAATACTGTCTGAGAATACCAATGCGCCCTCGTCTGCGCAGTCTGAATCTTTCCAACTCGGTCGCTATTGCGGCTTATGAGGTACTGCGGCAATGGGATTATCCCGAACTTGCCACGGAAGGAAAACTCACTCAATACGAATGGTAAAAAAGATATCCCCTTTAGCATTTTCGATGCCAAAGGGGATTTTTATGTGTTTAATACTCTTAATAATCTAAAACTTTCAAACTCCAATAGAAAATCAATAGCTTGACCTTGTCATAAAGGCTATCGGTTCACCGTTGTCAAAGGTCTTTTCGGTTGAATAAAGTCTGATCGAACCGTCAGGATTATCCAAAAGGATATAATCAATGCTTTTTGCTTTTGCAAGCAGGATAGTATCGGAATACCAATCAATCGTCACACGATGTATTCCGTTTTCGCTGTCATACTGTTCATCTGCAAGTGCAGCATATCCCCAGCAATACTTTGTTCTCTTATTGGAAACGGTATCCTTAGCCTTATTATATGACGGAAGAACCGTAAAATCAAGATCGCTTATCCCAAGAAGCTTTTCTGCACTCTCAGAAAGCTTTTCCGCAGAATAATCAACAATACTTCCGGATAATTCTTCATCATTTGAAAAATAGGAACAGAATTTAATTAAATCGCCAATAAAACGCTCTTTTTCAACCGTCTTTTCCGCACCGCTCATATCAATAATACTGTCATCGCTGCTTACCCAACCAAATTCAGAGGTAAATGCATAACACATTTTTACAGCATCACTTACATCGAGTTTTGAAACGTTATCGGCAAGGATGATTTTTTCTTCAGCGCCATTACGGATAAATGACGAGAAATATTCATCTCCGCCTGTTGATGCTTCGATAGTCCAGACGCTCTCCCCAACAGGAAAAGCTGCCTCCGAGCTTTCGGAAATATTCATTTTAATTGTATATATATTACCGTCCTCATCATTTTGTGAATCGACAAATTCCCACCCGGAAAAAACAACCCCGTCAAGAAAACCGTATGCGCTGTATGACTGAGAGCCGCCTATTCGGGCGACTGTTTCGGTATCATGCGATACAAGAGCATCCATAAACTCGGTAACAATTTTTTCTGTTTCATCTATGGGATCAGAACCGCCGCTATTTTCAGCCGATGAATCAACATCCGATTCCTGACCGGATTTTGATAATGAAGAAAGCTTTGCGCAGCCGCTGCCCAACAAGCCGATTGCTACCAAAGTACATAATATTTTTACAACTCTCACAAAAAAGATCTCCTAAAGCAATGACTTTATATGATATAGATTTACAATATCTTATTATATCACATTCTATAAAATAAAGAAAGAGATCAGCTCAATTTTTTATTAATTGTACAAAATTTACACCAAATTATCACATTAGGACATAAAAAAACTGCACCGTTCAACTAAAACGATGCAGTAAATAGTGCGTACTCAATAACTGCCCTTAGGGCCGTTATTGGCTGAAAATCCTGTAAAGCAGGATTTTCAGCGGCACAAATCAAAGATTTGTGCCATACTACCTGATTAATGTCTGCCGCCACTAACGGGCGGCAGACATTAAATAAGTTTATTCTTCTTCAAAAGTTGTAAGTCCGTAGGAAAGCGTCATAATACTGTCGCCAAGATGAACATTCTGAACAACAATATCCTTATGCGAAACTTTCAAGTCATAGTGGCTGAAGTTCCAGAACGCTTTGATTCCGAGTGAAACAAGCTTATCGGCATATTCCTGCGCTGCGGCTTTCGGAATACAGAGTATCGCAATTTCGGGTCTGTTTTCGGTGATAAAGCTTTCTATTCGGCTTATATGCATGACTGAAAGATCGGCAACCTTTTCATTTTCTTTGCGCAGATCACTGTCAAAGATACCGATAAGTTCCCAGCCGTACTCTTGGAAATTCATGTGGCTTGCAATGGCTTTTCCGAGGTTTCCTGCGCCGAAAAGCACAGCCTTATATCCCCGGTCAATGCCAAGTATCTTGCCGATCTCAGTCCTAAGCTCGACCAAATTATAACCGTAGCCCTGCTGACCGAATCCGCCGAAGCAGTTCAGATCCTGACGTATCTGTGACGCTGTCAGCGACATTTTTTCCGCAAGTTCTCCCGATGAACTGCGAACTATTCCCTGTTTTATAAGCTCGCCGATAAATCTGTAATATCTCGGCAGGCGTTTTATGACCGATGATGATATCTCGGATTTCTTTGGTTTTTGCATTTACAACTTCTCCCGGATTTTAGACAAAACCGAACAAATATGAACGGTACAGCCTTTGATTACATAAGCTTCGCAAGGCGCTCATTTATAGCAACGAGGAATGCCTCTGTGTCAACCTTCTTCTTATTAGGAATAGAGGAAAGAGCTTCAAGGTCGCCTGTCATAACGCCTTCCTCAATTGTCTGGATAGTAGCCTTTTCAAGGTTGTCAGCATAACGCATAAGTTCGCTGTTATTATCAAGCTCGCCTCTCTTGCGGAGAGCTCCGGACCATGCAAAAATTGTTGCAACGCTGTTTGTAGATGTTGTTTCACCCTTAAGATACTTATAATAGTGACGCTGAACCGTGCCATGTGCAGCTTCATATTCATAAACACCTGTCGGAGAAACGAGAACGGATGTCATCATTGCAAGGCTGCCGTAAGCAGTTGCGACCATATCGGACATAACGTCACCGTCATAGTTCTTACAAGCCCAGATATATCCGCCGTTTGAACGGATAACTCTTGCAACAGCGTCGTCGATAAGAGTATAGAAATACTCAATTCCGAGTTCTTCAAACTTAGCCTTGTATTCATTCTCATAGATCTCAGCAAAGATGTCCTTGAAACGGTGGTCATACTTCTTAGAGATAGTGTCCTTAGTTGCAAACCAGAGATCCTGCTTTGTATCAACAGCAAAGTTGAAGCAAGCTCTTGCAAAGCTTGAAATAGACTTGTCTGTGTTGTGAAGTCCCTGAATGATACCGTCTGTACCCTTGAATTCATGGATAAGTGAACGTTCTTCGCTTCCGTCCTTGTTTGTTACAACGAGTTCAGCCTTTGCGCCCTCTGCAACCTTAAGCTCGGTGTTCTTGTAAACATCGCCGTAAGCATGACGGGCAATTGTGATAGGCTTTGTCCATGTAGGGATATACGGAGTAATGCCCTTAACGATAATAGGTGTACGGAAAACTGTACCATCAAGAATTGCTCTGATAGTTCCGTTAGGAGATTTCCACATTTCCTTAAGATTATACTCGGTCATACGAGCAGCATTAGGAGTAATGGTAGCGCACTTTACAGCAACACCATACTTTTTGGTAGCTTCTGCGGAATCAACAGTAACCTTATCATCGGTCGCATTTCGGTTTTCAAGACCGAGGTCATAGTATTCCGTGTTAAGCTCAACATAAGGAAGGATAAGGATATCCTTTATCATCTTCCAAATAACACGAGTCATCTCGTCGCCATCCATCTCGACCAGCGGAGTAGTCATTTTGATCTTTTCCATAATAAAAACCTCCTTAATTTATATCAGGACGTACCATCTTAATACGCCTAACAACAACATATGTACAGGATAAAAAACATAGAAAAACCATTTGTTGAATTTGCCGCTCCTGCCCTTTTGTCCGTTATAAAAATACAGAGGTATAAGGGCAAGCAGCACGCCATACTGGAATGAATTCTGCAGGAAATCACCACCGCGGGCGATCATTCCTGTCATAAGCACCGCCGAAGAAACCGCAAATGCGATAGCCTGCTTTTTAAAATTGCCTCTAAACTTGTCAAGAAGCAGCGCCCAGATGATCGGAAAGAAAAACCAGTCGCCAATCGTTGAAAGGATACATATACCAAAAACAAGCAGTACTTTCACGGGCTTTTTCAGCTTTTCCGAATGAACAACTTTAAGCGAAAGCAACGTCATGAAAAATGTATAAATAACGCCCTGCATAGGGTTAAAATACATATTTCCGTCATCAAATACAAACGGTGAAAGAGTGCCGAATTCCATAAAAATGAACGGTATCCACGAAGCTGCGGCAAAAATACCAAGCCTAAGCAGATATTTGTTCACGTTCCTTGTGTAATAAAATCCCTCAACAAGAAAATATGTCATTATCGGAGCAGTCATTCTGCCTATCGTATGCATGATATATCCGAGGACAGAATTTGTATCTACAAAGCACCATGCAATGTGGTCTAAAAGCATTGCCAAAGCCGCAAAATACTTTATTGCGTCCGAACCGATTGAAAATTTTCCTACGGGTAAATTCTGTCTGTTTTGTGTTGTTATGTCATTCATTTGATGTACTTCTCCTGTCATTATTTTTTACTTATATTAATTAGTACTGCGATACCTGTGCCAACAATGATACCACCTGCAACAAAGGCTGCGGTCATTTCCTGCCACGCACCTAAAACAGCTCCGAGAACTGCTCCGAGTGAAACACCAAGCAGAAAATTCTTCACTCTGATATCGGATTTTTCCTTGCTTTCATCCGCCCATTTTTTTGCGTTCAGAAGCCGATCACCGTCATCGCCGAGTTCTTCATCGTAGGAAAGCTCACGCAGCATTTCACATGGGAAATCGGGACAAAGTCCGCAATGCTCCAGTTTTTTTCCTATGCAGCATTCCTTTATCTCACACTTTTCGCCCCAATAACCGCTGGGCATTTCGTTGCAGCCTGCGCAGCCGAACTCTTCACGCCGGCTGCACTCGCTGCATATCATGCCGCATTTTGAACAGCACATTTTTTACTTAAGACTTTCTCTTGTATAATCAAGAAGTCCGCCTGCAAGGATAATATCCTTTGTTCTGCCTGTAAGTTCGCAGAGAACAGGGATATCTGCACCTGTTGTCTTATTCTTTACAACAAGCTCGGACTTGCCGCTCTCAACTGCAGCACGAACGTCTGCGATTTCGAGAACATCATCCTGTGAGATCTTGTCATAGTCAGCTTCGTTTACAAATGTAAGCGGAAGAATTCCTGCATTGATAAGGTTTGAACGGTGTATACGAGCAAAACTCTTTACGAGAACTGCCTTTACGCCGAGGTGAAGAGGAGCAAGCGCTGCGTGTTCACGGGATGAACCCTGGCCGTAGTTTGCACCGCCTACGATAATGCTCTTGCCGTAGCTTTCTGCTCTTTCGGGGAACTTTTCATCACATACTGTGAAACAGAACTTTGAAATAGCAGGAATATTTGAACGGAGAGGAAGGATCTTCGCACCTGCAGGCATAATGTGGTCGGTTGTGATATTGTCGCCGACTTTAAGAGAGCATTTTGCTTCAATACTGTCTGCAAGAGGGCTTGTCTTCGGGAAAGGCTTGATGTTCGGACCTCTGAGGATCTCAACGCTGTCCATATCAGCCTCAGCTGCAGGAGGAACGATCATATTGTCGTTGATAACAAACTCTTCGGGGAGTTTGAACTCAGGCATATCGCCAAGCTCTCTTGGATCAGAGAATACACCGCTTATTGCGGAGTAAGCGGCAACCTCGGGAGATACAAGATATATCTGACCGTCCTTTGTTCCGGAACGTCCCTCGAAGTTTCTGTTGAATGTACGGAGTGAGATACCCTTTGAATTAGGCGACTGACCCATACCTATGCAAGGACCGCAAGCACTTTCAAGGATTCTTGCACCTGCGTCGATCATAATTGCAAGAGCACCGTTCTCAGCGAGCATATTAAGTACCTGCTTTGAACCCGGAGCAATAGCAAGCGAAACATCAGGGTGAACAGTCTTGCCCTTAAGGATATGTGCGACTTTCATCATATCCATGAGTGAGCTGTTTGTGCATGAACCGATGCAAACCTGATCTATCTTCATGCCCTTGAGTTCTTCCGAAGACTTGATATTATCGGGAGAATGAGGACAAGCTGCAAGCGGTGCCAGCTTTGAAAGATCAATTTCAATTGTTTCATCGTAAACAGCGTCAGGATCAGCGGAAAGTTCCTGCCATACGTCTTCACGCTTCTGAGCCTTGAGGAACTGCTTTGTAACCTCGTCAGACGGGAAGATAGATGTTGTTGCACCAAGCTCTGCACCCATGTTTGTGATAGTTGCACGCTCAGGAACAGAAAGTGTCTTTACGCCCTCGCCGGTGTATTCGATGATCTTGCCAACGCCGCCCTTAACGGACATAATGCGGAGAACTTCAAGGATAACATCCTTTGCAGCTACCCAAGGAGAAAGCTTACCTGTGAGCTTTACGTTGACTATCTTCGGATAAGTAATGTAATAAGCGCCGCCGCCCATTGCAACTGCAACGTCAAGTCCGCCTGCGCCGATAGCGATCATACCGATACCGCCGCCTGTGGGAGTATGGCTGTCAGAGCCGATAAGTGTCTTTCCGGGAGCGCCGAAACGTTCAAGGTGAACCTGGTGACAGATACCGTTGCCGGGACGTGAGAAATAAATGCCGTGCTTCTTTGCAACAGAACCGATAAAACGGTGGTCGTCGGCATTTTCAAATCCGGACTGGAGAGTGTTATGGTCTATATAAGCGACCGAACGCTCTGTTTTAACTCTCGGAACACCCATTGCCTCAAATTCAAGGTAAGCCATTGTACCTGTTGCGTCCTGTGTAAGGGTCTGATCAATTCTG
Source organism: Oscillospiraceae bacterium (assembly GCA_051881735.1). Classification (GTDB taxonomy): domain Bacteria; phylum Bacillota; class Clostridia; order Oscillospirales; family Ruminococcaceae; genus UMGS363. Next base: position 9,180 of record JBJEQL010000017.1, on the reverse strand, counting down.
ATCCCGATTTCTTTTCCTTTAACGAACTCGCCGTCAACAACGTGAGCCTTAAGGATTTTTTCTGCAAGAGTAAGTCCCATGTTAAAACTTCCTTTCCAAGCCGATCCAAAACCGGCTATATAAAAATATTTGTACTTATATTATACTTTATAACCAAGCGATTGTCAAGATTTTATCAAACTTTCTCGTATATTTTTGCAAGCTTATCAAAATAACAAAATCTGTTGAAAAATCTTTGTTGCAATGGTATAATAAAATGTAAAGGAGAGTGAAATCAATGACTGACAGAGAACTTATAAACGCTTCGAAAGAAGCACAGAAAAACTCATACGCCCCTTATTCGAATTTTAAGGTCGGAGCAGCTCTGCTTTGCCGTGACGGAAGCGTTTACAGCGGCTGCAACATTGAAAACGCAACCTACGGGGCAACCAACTGTGCTGAACGCACCGCCGTTTTCAAGGCTGTGTCCGAAGGCAAAAGAAATTTTACTGCTATTGCAATAACTTCATCGGGCGGCGGTCTGACGTTCCCATGCGGAATATGCAGGCAGGTACTTGCGGAATTCTCTCCAGAAATAAAGATCCTGCTCGAAGACGAAAACGGTGAAATATGCGAATTCAAGCTATCCGAACTGCTTCCGCATTCATTTTCACTTTAAATAACAAATTTTAGTTCTAACTCTTGACAAACAGGATTTTTTATGATAAAATAGCAAATGTTAAATTGCCGGTGTGATGGAATTGGCAGACGTGCTGGACTCAAAATCCTGTGGTAGTGATACCGTACCGGTTCGACCCCGGTCACCGGCACCAAAAAATATAACCGTATTTTTGATACTGTTTGTATTGATAATACGGTTATTTTTTATGTTTTCACTTGCGAAATATTGCTGTAAAAGCCGCATATTTACAAGGAATTTAAATAAAAAAGCTCTTTTTTGATAAATATGTATTGTATTTTGAGGATTAAAGTGCTATAATGAATCTGTATATTAATATTTCCGAAAGGACAGTTATTCTATATGAATATATTGGTAGTCGGCTGCGGGATCCTCGGTTCAAACCTTTGCAACGCTCTTTCAAGCCTTGGACACGAGATATCTGTCATAGCCGAATCACACGATGAATTTTCCGCTTTATCTCCCGATTTCAGAGGATATACAACTGTCGGAGTTGCAGTCGATATGGACGTTCTCCGTGCAGCAGGCATTGAAAACTGTGACGCAGTTGCAGCAGTAACTGCCGATGATAATGTCAACCTCATGGTCGTTCAGATCGCAAAGCAGTTTTTCGGAATAAACGAAGCTTACGCAAGAGTAAATGACCCCACCAAGAGTGAAGTCTTTACAAAAATCGGTCCTAAAACCATCTGCCCAACCAACACGACTGTTGAAACATTTATTTCTTCACTTACAGCGCAGGGCGACTTTAAAAATGTTATTCTCAACGGACATTCAATAATCATAAGCCGTATCGAAGCCGAAAAAAGAATGATAGGCCACAGATTGAGCGACTTATCGCTTGAACAGAACGAAACCATTATTGCAATTGAGCATGAAAACAGCTCCATTCGCGGCGTGTTCCTCTCAAATTATGAAATTGCAAAGGGCGACAGCCTTATCTGCGCCAAATTCGTTGAATAAGGAGAAAGCTTAATGAAAGTAATTATTGTCGGCGGCGGCAAAGTCGGATATTACCTTATAAGAACGCTTATTGAGCATAAGCACGAACCTACCGTTATAGAGATAAACAAGGCGGTCAGCAGAAAGATCGCTGACGGTGTAGACATTCCGGTCATTCTTGGCGACGCTACAAATATAGAGGTACTCAGAGCTGCCGGAGCTGATGAAGCTGACGCTTTTATCAGCGTTACAGGCAACGACCAGTGCAACATGATATCATGCCAGCTTGCGAAAAACGAATTTGGCATCAAAAAAACTATCGCAAGAGCGAACAACCCCAAAAATGTTGAGGTGATCAAAGCATTCGGCGTTGATACCGTTATCAACAGTACGGACAGCATCGCTTCAATTATCGAACGTGAGGTTGATACTAACAAGATAAAACAGCTGCTTCAGATAAACGGCGGAAGCGTTTCACTTTTTGAAGTTGCACTTCCCGATAACTATGTTTACGATGGAAAAATGCTCATGGAAATGAAGATACCGACACTTTTCAATATCGTATCCATAACACGAGGCGAAAGCCTTATTATCCCGCGAGGTCAATCTATACTCAGAAGCGGTGATAGACTGCTCATTATCTCTGATAGCGCTGCTATTAAGGAAATCAAAAGTACATTCAAAATTAAGGAATAAAAGGACTGATAACAATGCCGAAAACAGCTTTGGAACCAAACGAAGAAAAAGCAGTTAAATCCGTCAAAAAGACAAAAACAGACGCAGCGAAAACTAAAGCCCCCAAAACTCCAAAAGCTGCTCAATCCGAAACTAAGACTACGGCAGAAAAGAAGCCGTCAAAGACCTCATCGGCCAAAACTGCAAAAAAATCTCCAGCCAAAAAGCTGCGCAAGCAGGCGGAGAATGAAATTTTTGCGCTTGATATCGGTACAAGAAACGTTATTGGTGTTCTCGGCAAAATGGTTGACGGAAGCTTCACCGTAACTGCTTACAGCGAGTATGCACACACGCAGCGTGCAATGATCGACGGTCAGATCGAAGATATTGCCGAAGTTGCAAGGGTCGTTAAGATCGTAAAAGAAAAGCTTGAAGAGAAAACAGGCGTTGCTCTTTCGAAAGTCGCTATCGCAGCCGCAGGACGAGCATTGAAAACTCAGCGCACCGAGCTTGAATTTGACATTGACGACAAAGAAGCTATCACCGAAGAAGCTGTTAAATCCTTTGAAGTCGAAACCGTATTCAAGGCACAGAACGAACTTGATGAAACAGTCAAAAACGGTAACCTTGTTTTCTATTGCGTAGGTCACACAGTCGTAAACTATTTTCTTGATGATTACAAAATAAAAAATCTTATCGGTCATAAGGGCAAAAAGGTCAAGGTCGAGCTTATTGCGGCTTTTCTCCCGAACGTTGTTGTTGAAAGCCTTTATTCCGTTATGGATATAAACAAGCTTGAAGTTACAAGCCTTACACTTGAACCTATCGCTGCAATGAACGTTATTATTCCGCCCGAGGTTCGGCTTATAAACATTGCGCTCGTTGATATCGGCGCAGGTACATCGGATATTGCGATCTCACAGAACGGAAGCATTGTCGCTTATGCAATGTCTACCGTTGCAGGTGATGAGATAACAGAGGAGATAATCCGAAACTACATAGTTGATTTTGAAACTGCGGAAAAGATGAAGATATCGGCTTCAAAGGGCAGTTCGATAAAGTTCAGCGATATTTTAGGCTTTGAAAAAACAGTAACAGCAGAGGAATTCTTCAAGAGTCTTCAGCCTGCGGTCGGTTCGCTCGCAGAAAACATATCCGAAAGCATTACCGCTGCAAACGGAGGCCAATCCCCTGCCGCTGTGTTCCTCGTAGGCGGCGGAAGCCTTATCCCCGAGCTCTCAAGTGCTGTTGCAGAAAAGCTGCAGATGCCGAAAGAGCGTGTTGCTGTCGGCGGAAAAAATGCATACAAAAACATCAACCTTGGCAGGACCGGCATCGGAGGCCCCGAATATGTAACTCCTATCGGAATCGGCGTTACTGCTGTTGTAAACAAGGGCTATGACTTCTCCGTTGTAACGCTTAACGGCAAGAAAATGCGTATCTTTGACACAAGATCCGTGAGCGTTGCCGATATGCTTGTTATGGCAGGATTTAAGACAAATCAGATAATCGGTCGTTCAGGCAAAAGCCTTACATTTACATTAAACGGCGAACGTCAGCTTATGAAAGGCGGCATCTCTGTTCCGGGACAGATAACTCTGAACGGACTTCCCGTAACGCTTGACCAGACTGTAAAGCAGGGCGATATTATTGAATTTGTGCCTGCGGAAAGCGGCATGGACGCAAATGTTAATATCTCCGACATTGCAGGTGAATTGTCAGATAAGACCGTTTCGGTCGATGGTGTAAAATATCCTATCGGCGTAACTGCTGTTGTAAACGGCAAGGCTGTCGGCAAGGATTACGACATTCAGAACAATGACAAGGTAGTTATCAACGAAACAGATACCCTCGGCGACCTTATGGGAATACTGCCGTTTGACGCCGAAGCTGTCGGTTTCTTCAAGGGCGGCAAGCAGCTTAGCTTTGACTATATTCTCCGTGCCGATGATGATATCGTAACAGGCGACAAAATAATCTCTGAAAGCTCAAAGGCAGGCAGGATCGCAAAGGCAGTTGCCGAGAAAAACGAGATAAAGTCCGATTATTCAATTCCTGTGGATGCTGCACCCATACAGACGGAAAACACCACTCAGGCTGAATCCGGTGAAGAGTTCCGTGTTGTTCTCAATGGAAAGAGCGTAACACTTCCGCCTCGTCCAAATAATGCACCGCATGAGTTTATCGAGCTGATGTCCATTGCGGATATCGACCTTGACAACCCTCCCCCAAGTGGAGATATGATAACGACGATAAACGGCAAAAATGCAAGCTTTATGGATAAACTTAACTATGGTGACAGCGTTGTTATCCGCTGGGCTGACAAATAATCAAACAACAAAAGATAAAGCAGCGCATGATTCGGTTTGCGCTGCTTTTTTGTGTTGTCTGCAGAATAGTTTTTGTTGCAGATCCCTTGTTATCTGCAGTTCTGATTGTTCTGTCTGTTGTTCTGCTGATTCTGCTGACGATTATTCTGCTGGTTCTGGTTCTGCTGACGGTTGTTCTGCTGATTCTGCTGCTGATTGTTGTTCTGCTGGTTCTGCTGACGGTTGTTATTATTCTGGTTGTTCATAATGATCCTCCGTTTTGGCATATTGCCGTAATAATATATTAAGTTTTCAGCTTAAAGGAAAAAAATTACAGCTTTTCCTTGAATTTATGACAAAGATAGTGTATAATAATTCTATAAGCAACGAAAACCATAAGGGGTTCTCAAAAAACCGAGACAAAGCAATACTTCGTATTGCCCGCAGACTTTCGTACATGACTTACATTAGCTGCAAGGCATCAAACCGCAGGCATACTTGATGTATGGCAAGGTTTGATAACGCAGCAGATGATGTGAGTCATAGAAAATATGCCGTGAAGGAGGTTTTTTGAGGTTCCCATGGACTATTATTTTCAAAGGATTGATTTTTATGCACAGCTGCGGAATTTTACTTCATATTTCCTCATTGCCCGGAAACTACGGCATCGGTACTCTTGGAAAAGAAGCATACGAATTTGTGGATTTTCTGAAAAAAAGCGGTCAGGAATACTGGCAGATCCTTCCTATCGGACCGACAGGCTACGGTGATTCGCCATATCAGAGCTACTCGGCGTATGCAGGGAATCCCCTGCTCATTGACCTCGATATGCTCATTGAAGACGGTTTTCTCACCTCGGACGACCATGATCTAAAGGTACTTTTACATAAGCAGCATTTTGCAGATTATGCGCAGCTTTTCAGCTTTAAATATGTCATTCTGCAAAAAGCAGCAGCGAATTTCTTCTCATCTGCTTCAACTGCGGATATGCTCGGTTTTAAGCGTTTCTGCTCTGAAAACGGATTCTGGCTCGATGATTATGCTCTCTTTATGTCGCTGAAATACATCAACCATCAGTCAATGTGGACGGAATGGGATGATGATATCCGCCTGCGTGAATCCGAAGCTGTTGAACGTTATACAACAGAGCTTTCCGATGATATCCTTTGCTGGAAGTTCATTCAGTATGAATTTTTCAAGCAGTATTTTGCTCTCAAAGATTATGCAAACAAAAACGGTATCAAAATTTACGGTGATATGCCGATATATGTTTCAATGGACAGCTCCGATATATGGGCAAATCCTGAACTTTTCATGCTCGATGAGAATCGCCGCCCGACAAAGGTTGCAGGCTGTCCTCCCGATGATTTCTCGCCTACGGGTCAGCTTTGGGGAAATCCTCTTTACAACTGGGATCAGATGGAAGAAGACGGCTTTGTATGGTGGATATCAAGAGTTGAATACTCACAGAATTTGTTTGACCTTACACGAATCGACCATTTCAGAGGTTTCGAAAGCTTCTATGCAATTCCTGCCGAGGATACTACCGCTGAAAACGGCGAATGGCTCAAAGGTCCCTCGATGAAGCTTTTTAATGCGATCAAAGCAGAACTCGGAGAAGTCAAGCTAGTCGCAGAAGACCTCGGTTTCCTTACCGATGAAGTTAAACAGATGCTTAAAGATGCAGGCTATCCGGGAATGAACGTGCTTGAATTCGCATTTTACGGCAAGGAGGACAGCAATTATCTTCCGCATAACTACGTCCGCAACAGCGTTACATACATCGGAACGCATGACAACGATACGGCAATGGGCTGGTATAACTCGCTTGAAAAGCCTGACAGGAAATTTGCAAAAAAGTATATGGGACTTAACAAAAAAGAGGGCGTCTGCGGCGGTCTTATCCGCACAGCCTTTGCAAGCATTTCCGACCTTGTTATCATCCAGATGCAGGATTATCTTGAACTTGGCTCGGAAGCAAGAATGAACATTCCCTCAACTATCGGCGGTGGAAACTGGGCATGGAGATTAAAGTACGGAGATCTCACTCCCGAACTTTCAAAGCGCATCAAAAAATACGCAAAAACATATTTCAGGATCCCTATAGCCAAAAAAGTCAAGGTCAAAAAATCAGCCGAATAAAAAACAGTGCGGTAACTGCCCGAAAGCAGCTGCCGCACTTTTATTATATCCTTTTTTTCATATAATAATTTGTGAGAAAAACACCTCTGCGAATGACCTGCTGTTCTTTTACAACAATGTAACCTCTTGATTCAAAGAACGGCTTTGCTGTAATAGAAGCATGAACAGTATATTCAATCGAATTCACGCCCTTTTCCAGTTTGTCGCAAATTGCTGTTCCAATCCCTTTATGCTGATGGTCCTTGTGAACATACAGTCTGTCGATATATCCGTTTTCAACGATATCTCCGAAGCCGACTATTACTCCGTCTTCTTCCGCAACAACGGTGTAATGCTCCAAAAATGAATCATTCCACGCAGTAAGATCTACCTCGCCTGTCGCCCATGCGCTGACCTGCCCTTCCGTATAATCTTTTATATTCACGGAATGAACAGTATCATAAAACAACTTTGCAAGGATTTCACAATCGGACGGTTTATATTCTCTTATGATCACTTAGCGTTCCTCACGGAAATAATTCACTCCGCAGGAAGCAGGCTGCATTCTGCCCTTATTCTTTCTTATTGAAGTAATAACAAGGATAAGCGCTGTTATCAGGAACGGCAGCATATCGTAAAATGCATTCGGAAGAGTGATGATAGATTTCGGCATATAGTATTTCAGGACGCTGAATGCGCCGAAAACAAGGCTGCCGCCTATTGCTTTAAGCGGACTCCATGCTGCGAAAATAACAAGTGCAACAGATATCCAACCCATGCCGTTAACGCTGTCGCTCATCCATACGCCTCCGCAGACTATCATCGAGCAGTAAGCGCCGCCTATACCGCATATTCCGCCGCCTATAAGCAGGTTGATAAACTTGCTGCGTACAACGTGTATTCCGACAGCGTCAGCCGCCGCAGGATTTTCTCCTATTGTCCGAAGATTAAGTCCTGTTTTGGTTTTGGAAAGGTAGATAAACACTATAATGGCAATTGCAACGCCCAAATAGATGAAAATGTTATAGGAAAAAAGCAGCTTGCCGGCAACAGGCAGATCGCTTAACACCGGAATATGGATATTTCTGAGCTGTGCTGTGATATTCTCGGGCAGCTTGAGATTTCCCGTTTCTGAACGGGTGATGTTGTATTCACCGATAAAGTTGGAAAGTCCGCAGCCGAATATAGTGAGCGTAAGTCCCGTTACATTCTGGTCTGCCATAAATGTAACCGTAAGAACAGCGTATATCAAAGCCGCAGCCGCACCTGAAAGAAACGCTGCAATTATTGCGATAACAAGGCTGTCAAAACGGTAGCCTGCCATAAAGCCTGCACAAGCACCTATCGCCATCATTCCCTCAACACCGAGGTTAAGATGTCCTGCTTTCTGGTCGATTATCTCCCCAACTGTTCCGAAAAGCAGCGGAGTTCCTGCAAGGACTGCCGCAACAATGAAGTTGATAAACATATCCATCAGTTCTCACGCTCCTTTCCGCTTCTGACAAATTTATATCTTACGAAAAATTCTCCTGCAAGCACGAAGAACAAGATTATTCCCTGCAAAACATCTGCGCAGTAAGTCGAAAGTCCAAAGGTCGACTGCATAACGCTGCTTCCTTTTTCGAGTACCGAAAAAAGGAATGATACGATAAGAATTGCGATAGGTTCAAGCTGTGCAAGCCACGCAACTATTATAGCAGTAAATCCTACACCGCCTGCAACAGACGTTGCAAGAGTCATATCCGAGCCTGTCGCCTGCACCATTCCTGCAATGCCGCAGACAGCACCGCTCAAAAACATCGTTCTAAGCATTATCTTCTTAGGATTCATACCTGCATATCGTGCGGTAGCATGGCTTTCGGAAACAACGCTTATCTCATAGCCGTGCTTTGTGAATTTAAGGTAAACGAACACAAGCGCTGTAAGAATAATTCCGATTATCCAACCTATCTGAATACCGAAAACCTTGTCAAGCTGAGCATTCGGTACAAATCGTGCAATTTTCGGGAATCCGCCCGATTCGGGGTCTGCCCATGCGCCGTCACGAAGCCAGACTATTATATTCAATGCGATATAGTTGAGCATAAGCGTGAAAAGAGTTTCGTTCGTTCCGAATTTTGCCTTAAAGAAAGCAGGAATAAGACCATAAAGACCGCCGCCGATTATTCCCGAAACGAACATTATCGCGATAAGAAGATAATGCGGCAGTTCCGAATGGAAAAGCGCCCAATATGACGCAAATATCGCTCCGACGATTATCTGACCCTCGGCTCCGATATTCCAGAACTTCATCTTGAACGCAAGAGTTACGCCGAGCGAGGATATAAGCAGCGGTATCATTACCTTGACCGTTGCCTGAAAAGCCATTTGTGTGCTGAATGCGCCCTTGACTATCGTTCCGTAAACCGAGAACGGATTATATCCGATAGCAAGTATGAAAAGACCGCCTGCAAC
>JBJEQL010000016.1:0-5842 GCA_051881735.1 Oscillospiraceae bacterium | reverse complement strand
AAGCTCAAATGCAATAGAACCGTCACTTACCGCATAACGTTCTGCAATGCGTTCCCAAAGCTTCATAAAACGCTCCTGAAGATCGGCATTTTCAAAAAAACCTGATTCATTCTCGCCCTTGTCGAAAGAGTAGCCTGCAGTCTTGTGAAGGTCGATTATAATATTAAGTCCTGCGTTTTTGCACCACTTCACAGCATTGTCGATATAGGCGAAACCGTCCTCTTTGAAATCTCCGCTTTCATCTTCAAGAAGATTGTAGTCAATGGGCAGACGAACATGATCCGTATTCCAAGATGCAATTGTTTTGATATCCTCTTCGGTGATAAAGTTGTCATAATGTTCCTTGGTGTGAACGCATTGTGAAAGCCAGCCGCCAAGATTTACGCCCTTTTTATAGCCTTTGAATTCCATTAATATCCTATCCTTTCGGTATTATACTAAACACCATTTAAAATATGGAAAAAATCAAGCCGATAATCTCGTAACTGTTGATAACAGTTTTATATAGGATTTCGGCGCAGATTATTTCCCGTTTTTTATTGGTGTTTGGTATTAGAGAGTTTCATCGATCTGCTTGTTGAGTTCGTCAACGGTTTCCTGACAGAGAATGCTGATCTCTTCCTTTGTAACAGCCCAGTCTGTGCCGTTGAAGGAAGCCTGCTTGATCTTGTCGTCAACGAGTTTTGCAACATCGGTAGGAAGACCCATGTGAATACTTGCAACGGGGTTAGCATCAGTCATTTCTCTTACCGTGTACCACATATCCATCATTTCGTCAGTCCAGCCGTAGTCCTCACGGTACTGCTTTTCTGTGATAGCAATAGATTTTTCGTCCTTTTCAGCGAGAAGCTTGCACTTGATGAATGCAGCAGCACCTTCGGGGTTAGGGGCGTCCTTGCAGAGAGCATAAGCGTCCATGTTTGCAGGGAGATAGTACTTGTCTGCTTCGGGATCCTTAGGCATGGGAACGAACATGATCTCGCCCTGCTCACCGAACTTTGAAAGGTCAGCTTCCCAGAGTGCCCATGTTGCACAAGGCCAGAACAATGTCTTGCCCTCGCTTATTCTGAACGGCTGTTCTTTCCAGTCGAATTCAGCCTTAGGAAGAGGGAGATCGTCCTTCTTGAGGTTGTACATGAAGTTTTCCGCACGTTCAACCTCAGCGCTTGTAATGTTGTTTACGACCTTGCCGTTATTCATACCGATAGGTGCAACGCCTGTTGTGAGAATAAACTGTGTTTCAAAATACCAGCTGTCGTAAGCGAATTTGTCTTCTTCACGGTCGCAGTAATCAAGGCACATCTGGCGGAATGTATCCCAGTTCCAGTTGCCCTCTGCAAAAAGTTCGGCAGGATCGTCAAGACCATTTTCCTCAATAGTATTTTTGTTGTATATCATAACGCACTTTGAGTCGGTTGCAACCGGAGCGACATAATGCTTTCCGTTAAGAGTGTGAAGCTCGGCAAGCTTCTTGCAGCCGTCGGACCAGAGGTCGCTGTCGAAATCAAGGTAATCATCGAAGGGTTCGAACATACCGTCAAGAACCTTGCTCGGGAATGTATCAAATTCCTGCGCAGGGAAAAGATCCGGTGAGGTGCCGCCGAGAACATTGGCAGAAAGTGCTTCGTAACGGTTTTCCCAAGTTGTGGGGATCCATTCAACCTTTCCGCCGTACTTGGACTCAAAAAGTTCGAGAGCAAAGAGCTTCGGCTTGCCGAGATCGGGGTTGATGTCGTATGTAGAAAGCCACTTGATAGTGCCGTTTTCAAGCTTTTCATCTTCGCCGATGTCGACCTCCGCAACAGCTGCCTTGTCCTCTTCGTCAAGTTCTTTTGGAGCTGTCGTAACAGTAGTTTCAGCCTGTTCTGTGCTGTTTCCGCAGGCAGTCATAGAACCGATAACTGCGATTGCTGCCATAAAAGCAAGGATTCTTTTCATTTTTTTCATAGTATTCTTCTCCTTTAAAAGTATATTTGGAGTACCGATTTATTGTATCTATAATTTAACATATATCCAAAGGAGAAAATATCATTTTTTTGCTTTTTATATCAAAATATTGTTGCTTTTTTTATAAAATGCCGTATAATTATATTATTGGGGTGATAGTATGTCAAAATCGGAAAAAGAACTTGCATATAAAGCGTTTTTGAATAGGGAATACAACTTCCGTCATTCACCGTTTGAAAAAGAGTTTGAGTTTTACGACTGTGTAAAAACCGGTGACGTCGGAACAGTAGCTCAGTTGATGACGCCGCTCGGAAGCAGCGGTTCGGGAGTGCTTTCCGATGATCCTCTCCGAAATCTGAAATATCATTTTGTAGTTACCATTGCTTTGATAACACGCTTTTGCGTTGAGGGCGGAATGGAAATGGAAACCGCATATACTCTCAGCGACCTATATATAATGAAAGCGGATAAATGCAGCAGCGAAAAGGAACTTCGTGAACTGCACAGAGAAGCGGTCCTCGAATTTACACGGCTTATGAACAAGCTTTCATACGGCAATGTATATTCAAAGCCTGTGATAATGACAATGGATTATATATATGACAATCTCCATTCCAAAATATCAGAAGCGGATATTGCGGAATATGTTTCGCTCAGTCCGTCCTATATCTCACGCCTTTTCAAAAAAGAGGTCGGAGTGACAATAAGCGCCTATATCTCCATAAAACGTGTTGAAACGGCTCAGAATATGCTCAAATATTCAGATTTTGCACCTGCGGATATAGGAAACTACCTTGCGTTCACCTCGCACAGTCACTTTATCAGCGTTTTCAGGAAATATACCGGAATGACCCCGAACGAATTCAGAAAAAGATACTATCGTGACAATTGGGGAGAAATCAAGAACAAAAAAGCAAAATAATTACTTGCTTGTGCTGCTGTTATGATCTCCTGCGGAATGATATTTTGCTCATGTGCGTCATCCGATAACGCTGATGAGATTAGGAAGGATGAGGAATAACCTCGTTTCGTATTGAAAGAAAATCCCCTCTCGGCGGCTGTTAAATAGCGTCGGGAGGGGATTTTTTTGGATAAATTCGGGAAGAAAATTCGGAGATTAGTATTATACTTAAAACCATTTAAAAACTGTACAAAAAATCGAGCATAATCTTGCATATATGGATTATGCGAAGATTTTTTGTCTACAGTTTAAATGGTTTTTAGTATTAAACACAGAATACCGATATAAGATAATTTTCACAAAGATTGTTAATTTAAAATCAATTGACCGCTTATCGGATCCTTTATACCTAATAAAGCCATGATCAATGCCATTCTTATATATAAACCGTTTTGAACCTGATCAAAATATGCGGCACGAACATCTTTATCAACCTCAGGTGAAATTTCATTGACCCTTGGGAACGGATGCATAACAGCCATACTATTCTTCGCACGCTTCATTTTGTTTTCGTCCAACACATAGACACCATTAAATCTCATATATTCTTCTTTGCTTGAAAATCGTTCCTGCTGAATTCTTGTCATATAAAGAATATCTAATTTATCTATCGTTGTTTCTAAATTGTGTACTTCTGAATATTTCATGTTTTTTTCTAAAAAGCGATCCGGCATTTTGAGTTCTTCCGGAGATATAAAATAAAATTCAATGCCACTATAGTACTTATTCAGAATTTGTGTAAGAGAATGAACTGTACGACCGTATTTTAAATCGCCGCAAAATCCAATAACAAAATTGTCGAGTCTTCCAAGTCTTTGCTTTATTGTATAAAGATCAAGCATGGTTTGTGAAGGATGCTCGTTGCTTCCATCACCTGCATTTATTATAGGGATTCTGGAATACTCCGATGCAAGTCTGGCCATACCTTCTTTAGGGTGACGCATAGCCACGATGTCCGCATAGCATTGTATAACTCGAATTGTATCTTCAACAGACTCGCCTTTGCTCACACTTGAAACTTCTGCCGATGGAAATCCAATAACATCTCCGCCCAGTTTTTGCATAGCTGTTTCAAATGAGATCCTTGTACGAGTACTTGATTCGTAAAATAATGTTGCAATGTGTTTATATTTTGCTAATTCTCTGTATTCTTCGGGATGCTTAGAAATATTTTCGGCAACCATCAGTAATAACTCTGTTTCGGTTTTTGTGAAATTATTCGATTCAAGCAAATGTCTCAGCATAAGTTTTTCTCCTTTTTATTTTCCACCAAGTAGTCTATACTTATAATCTTTGTGCACAGCGAGAGTATATATATTGCTGTTTTGATTTCACTTTCAGTAGCAAATGAAGGTGCGATACGAATATCATTATCATTTTTGTTATATCCTTTGGGATGAGTTGCACCTGCAGGTGTAAATATTACTCCTGTTTTTTTGCACATATCTACTATCTTAGAGGCACATCCGGGCAGAGTATTGAACGAAAAGAAATATCCGCCCAAAGCTTTAGTCCAGCTTGCTATATTCAAGTCTGAAAGCTCTTTCGATAAAATATCGTAAGCGGCCTCGAATTTTGGACGCATGATATCTGCATGTTTTTTCATATGCTTTTTGACACCGCTCAAATTTTTGAAGTATCTTGCGTGCATCAATTGATTTAATTTGTCAGGCCCGATCGTTGCGTATTTCAAAAAGCTTTTTATATCAATTAAATTTGCCGGACTTGTAGCTATTGCACTTATTCCGGCGCCGGGGAAGGTTATTTTACTTGTGGATGCAAATTCATATACCAGATCGGGATTTCCCGCCGAATTACATTCCGCAATAATGTCAGGTATCGTAATATATTCCTCGGTAAAATCATGTACACAGTACGCATTATCCCAGAAGATCCTGAAATCATTTGCGGCAGGCTTCAGATTTGCAAATCTTTTTACTACCTCGTCGCTGAAAACAATTCCTGTTGGGTTTTGATATTTCGGAACACACCAGATCCCTTTTACCGAGTCATCCAAAATGTATTCTTCTATTTGATCCATATCCGGTCCATTTTCATTCATAGCGATTGGAATAAGCTCAAAGCCAAAGTGTTCTGTTATAGCAAAATGTCTGTCATATCCCGGAACAGGGCAAAGAAATTTTCTGTTTTCTATTTCGTACCAAGGCTTATTCCCACAAATTCCTTCCGTCATTCCATGGCTGATAAGCTGATACATTAAAGTCAAGCTGCTGTTTCCACCGATAATAACATTATCCATATGCGTATTCATAATGCTCGCCATAAGCTGCTTGGCTTCGGGAATTCCGTCAAGTCCGCCATAGTTTCTGCAGTCCATGCCGGATTCTGAATCAAATAATGTATTACGGTTGATAACATCCAGCATATTAAGAGATAACTCTAACTGTTCCTTGGAGGGTTTTCCTCTTGATAGATCCAAATTCAAGTTTTCTTCAGATATTTGCTGTAATTCTTTACTGCATTTTTCTTTTTCAGCAAGCAGCTCTTCAACATTAAGCTTTAAATAATCCATTTATTGATCCTCCTATAGATATTGATTTTTCTCAACTTTTATATTATAATATAAGAAAACATATATTAAAAATCTTTATTTTATATATTTGATATATCAATTTCGTATGGAGGATCTAATGTATATCAGTTATGATTATTATAGGGTTTTCTACTATGTTGCAAAATACAAAAGCATTTCTCAAGCTGCAAAAATTTTGTTAAACAACCAACCAAATGTTACAAGGACAATTAAATCTCTTGAAAACGCCTTAGGCTGCAAATTATTTGTCCGCAGCAGCCACGGTGTTTCCCTTACCTATGAAGGCGAGCGGCTTTTTAACCACGTTCAAATTGCATTTGATCACTTGGAATCAGGGGAAGAGGAAATTGCTCTTAATAAAACACTTCAAAGAGGCGCTG
>JBJEQL010000015.1:0-5870 GCA_051881735.1 Oscillospiraceae bacterium | reverse complement strand
TCTTTTATAACATAATCCATAGTATTATGTCCCCTTTCATTTTGATAAAGGCTATGTCACAACAAATGGTTGATTAATTGCAATTTAAAAAGGTCACGTTAAAATTCTCATATAAATTGGAAGTTGTATCAAAGTGGAATTAGGAAAGTGGAAAGTGGAATTTATGGTGTCGGCTTGCGCCGACTATTATTTATACTTGCTTCCGCAGGAAGCACATAATTCCACTTTCAACTTTTCACATTCCACATTCAAAAGACAACTTTCGATTTGTCAAGCCAATATTTCTCAATTTTGTATAGCAGAAAAGCTTTCTAAAATCAACCAAATGTTGTGACATAGCCTTGATAAAACAAACCGCACATTAAGGGGAGCCCCCTTGGGCAATGTGCGGTCTGAATTATTTAGTCTTTGTTTTCGTTCGTATCTTCAGTCGATTCTTTAGGCTCTTCGTCCTTTGCAGCGCCCTCGGGAACCTCATCTTCTTTGATTTCTTCCGCAGCTTCATCAGCCTTTGCATCGGCGGAAGATTCAGCTTCGGTCTTTTCTTCCGCAGCTTCGGAAACCTCAGCTTCGTCCTTAGGAGTAATAACGTTCTTCATATACTCCTCATAATCCTTTTCAACGGACTCTGCGGTGATTTCACCTGTCATAAGTTTTTCAAAGTCTGCACCGTCGATCTTTTCATGTGCAATAAGGTATTTTGCAACCAAATGAAGCTGGTCGATATGCTCCTTGAGCATATCAACGCAGGCGTTGTAGTTGTCGGTAACGATGCGGTTGATCTCATCATCGATCTGTGCCTGAACACGGTCGGAGATACCGTTTGAACGTCCGTAGCCCATTCCGACAAACGGTTCATCGTTCTGATCGGCATAAACCACAAGTCCGAGTCTTGAAAGACCATACTTTGTGACCATATCCTTTGCGATCTTTGTCGAACGCTGGAGATCGCTGACTGCACCTGCCGAACCCTTTCCGATGATAAGTTCTTCGGCAACACGGCCGCCCATGCAAACCTTGATCTCGTCCTCGATCTTTTCTGCATTCACATCAATGAGTGAAGGCTCCTTTGAGGGGAGGTGGATAGTCATACCGCCTGCGCCGCCGTGAGGAATGATTGTTACCTGATGAACCTTATCCTGCGATTCAAGATAGTATGTTACAACAGCGTGACCTGCCTCGTGGTAAGCTACCGTGCGGCGTTCTTCCTGAGTAACGACACGGCTCTTCTTTTCGGGGCCTGCGATCACCTTTATAACGGCTTCTTCGATATCAGCCTTGGTGATGGCTTTCTTTTCTTTTCTTGCTGCGATAAGGGCAGCTTCGTTTGTGAGGTTTTCAAGGTCAGCGCCCGTAAAGCCTGCAGTCGATTTTGCGATAGTTGAAAGGCTTACATCGGGAGCGAGCGGCTTCTTCTTGGTGTGTACTTTAAGAATTTCTTCTCTGCCCTTGATATCGGGGTAGCTTACTGTGATCTGACGGTCGAAACGTCCCGGACGGAGAAGAGCAGGGTCAAGAATGTCACGGCGGTTTGTTGCAGCGATAACGATAACGCCTTCGTTGCCTTCAAAACCGTCCATTTCAACGAGTAACTGGTTAAGTGTCTGTTCACGTTCATCATGTCCGCCGCCAAGGCCTGCGCCTCTGTGACGGCCTACTGCGTCGATTTCATCTATGAAAACGATAGCCGGAGCGTTTTTCTTTGCTGTTTCAAAAAGATCTCTTACTCTTGAAGCACCAACGCCGACATAAAGCTCAACGAAGTCCGAACCAGAGATAGAGAAGAACGGAACGCCTGCTTCGCCTGCAACAGCCTTTGCAAGAAGAGTCTTACCTGTACCCGGAGGGCCCATGAGGAGAACTCCCTTAGGGATCCTTGCGCCCATTTCACTGTATTTCTTCGGATTTTTAAGGAAGTCAACGATCTCTGCAAGCTCTTCCTTTTCCTCGTCTGCGCCTGCAACATCGTTGAAAGTGTGCTTAGTGTTGGTGGTCGTCTTGACGTTTGCTTTGCTGAAGCTGTTTATCTTTCCGCCGCCGCCTGCCTGCCGCATCATAAATACGAACAGTACGATCATAAGAATGATTATAATAACTGACGGCATAACGCTGTAAAGCCACGAGTTATCCTGAATTTTGTAATACTCCATTTTCAGCGGAGCGTCAGGATGCTGTGCATTGTATTCTTTACGATAGTTTTCCGAGCCCATCTGAATTTCATTGAGGAAAACAGAAACATTCGGAACAACATAGTTTATAAGCTTTTCCGAGCCGTCATCGAGTGTGACGGTCATATTCAGCTCTCCTGTGCCGAGGTCGAAGTTATACTCGCTTACCTGATAGTTGTCGAAATAGCCCATGATATCGGAGTAGCTGTATTCGGATACGGTTTTTGTCGCCTGCTTCATAAGTGCAACGATAAGTATCATTGCCGCAAGAAGCACCCCGACATAGATAAGCAGTCCCTTGTTTGAGGATTTTTTTGGAGCCATTGGTCATTCATTCCTTTCCGAGCCTTGTGATGCTCTTAACCTTAATTCTTATGTCAGAAATTATGTCAATTTGGATCATATTCTGCGATATACGGCAGATTGCGGTAGTATTCGCCGCAGTCAAGTCCGTAACCGACCGCAAAAAAATCGGGTATCGTAAAAAGTGTATAGTCGGGCTTAAAGTCCACCGCTCTGCGTTCGGGTTTGTCAAGCAGAGAGTAAACTTTAAGTGAAAGAGGATCTCTCTTTTTAAGCATTTCGACAATTTTGGAAAGAGTTCTTCCCGAGTCAACGATATCTTCAACAATGATAACATGATACTGTGAGATATCCTGCTTCAGGTCAAGCGTTATCTTTACATCTCCCGAGGAAGTAGTGCTGTCACCATAGCTTTCAGCCGCCATGAATCCGACTTCACACGGAATGGATATCTGCCTTGAAAGGTCTGCAAGGAATATATAAGCTCCCTTTAAGATGCTGACAAGCAGCAGCGGTTTACCCTCGTATTCACGGCTGATAAGCTCTCCTGCTTCCGCCGTTTTTTTGGCGATATCCTCTGCAGAAATAACAACTCTTTTTATTTTATCGAGCTTTTCACATTTAAGTCCGACTGCATTCATTTTATTTTTCCTTTACTTTTATGGTAATAGATCTTTTTGTACAAGCATCAGCCTTTACCCTGTCAGCAATGCCGAAGCGCTCTGCCCAAACGATCCCTTTTTCATCGGTGATTATCGGGATAAAATCCCTTTCGCCGAGCGGTATGCTTTCGTTCATTAGCTTTTTAAGGCTGCTTGTGAAGCTGCGGCCTGCACGCACAAAGCTGTCGCCGTCACGGCGGTTCCGCAGATAGAGTTCACCTTGTATTTTATCACAATCAAGCACATTTTTTGTTAATAAATTATTAACAGATGCCGTGCCTGCGTTATTTTCCCCGTTGTTTACGCTAATTATCACCGTTTTATCACATAAAAACGGATTTTCACCAATTTTTACGGCGGTTTCGGGAAAAATGATGCGGCTTTGGGGTATGCGTTCGATTTTCATTCTTCCGTTTTTTGAAACTGCGTATATCTCACCCGAAAGACCTGTCTTTCCGTTTCCTTTAAGGATACATTTCTCTGCCGCAAGTATCTTTTCTCCCGAAGGCTCAATTCCTGCATTGCGAAGCTTAGCACGGATAACTCTGCGGCGTATCGGAGCAGCTGTACTGCGCAGATCATCGTCTGCAAGCCTTTCAGCCTGCTCGGAAAGATAGCGTTCGTCCTCGGAAAGACTTTCTGTGAGCCTTTTTATGCTCTCAAAAAAGCCGCTGTTAAGCTCTTCAAGCACGGGAATAACATTGTGGCGTATCTTGTTGCGTGAATAATCATCGGAAAGGTTGGAGCTGTCGGTGACAAATCCCTGACCCTTTTCCGAAAGGAACGATATGATATCCTCACGTTTACAGTATATAAGCGGACGGATGATTTTATCACGGACGGGCGGAATGCCGCAAAGTCCCTTTAAGCCTGTTCCTCGGCAGAGGTTGAAAATAACCGTTTCTGCGCTGTCGGAAAGTGTATGCGCCGCAGCGATGCGAGTCTTTTCATCGCAAACCGAGTCGAAAAAGCCGTAGCGAAGCTTTCTTGCACCTGCTTCAAGCGACATTTTGTGTTCACTGGCATAAGCGGCAGCATCCGCACGGAAAACCGTAAGCGGAATATCCTGCTCTGCACATAATTCACGGCAGAAATTCTCGTCACGGTCGCTTTCCTCGTCTCGCAAAAGGTGGTTGACATGGACTGCTTTAAGCTTGAAGCCGTATTCAGCCGAAAGCTCCTTTAATGCGAGCGTAAGGCAAACGCTGTCTGCGCCGCCCGATAAAGCGGCGAAAACCGTTTCTGTGCCGCCAAACATATCAAAGCGCTCCGCTGCAAGCTTTGCATTGACGAGAACGCTGTGCAAACTTTGCATATTTTTATTTGCCATTATTATCTCCGGTCGGTACTCTGTCGTCCGTGAGGAAGAGTGTGAACTGTCCGTTCCAGCGCAGCGGTACCGTTCCGGTTTCGCCGTGTCGGTTTTTGGCAACGATACATTCCGCAAGCGTTGGGTCGGGGCATTTTTCTTTATTATAGTAATGGTCACGGTAGAGAAACATTACGATATCAGCATCCTGCTCGATAGAACCGGATTCACGAAGGTCGGAAAGTACAGGACGTTTGTCCGTTCTCGATTCGACCGAACGTGAAAGCTGTGAAAGTACGATAACGGGAACGTTCAGTTCCTTTGCCATAAGCTTTAGCTGTCGGGTTATCTCGGAAATTTCCGTTACACGGTTGTCAATACGGCGGCCCGAGCTCATGAGCTGGAGATAGTCGATTATGACAAGACCGAGATGCTTCATTCGGCGCAGCTTCGCCTTCATCTGCGTTACGGTTATGCCTGCGGTATCGTCAAGATATATCTGCATATTTGAAAGACGCTCCGCACCATCGGCAAGCTTTGTCCAGTCATCATCGTGAATAGTACCCTTCAGAAGCTTTTCGCTTTCGACAAGGCTTTCCGATGAGAGCATTCTTGTAACAAGCTGCTCGTTCGACATTTCGAGCGAGAAAATGACAACTTCCTTGTCATTTCTGTGACGGCAGACGTTTGCGGCGATGTTCAGCACGAACGAGGTTTTTCCCATTGCAGGACGAGCCGCAACGATGAGCAGGTCGGATTTGTTAAGACCTGTGATAACACCGTCCAGCTTTGAAAATCCCGAACCCATGCCGAGGTATTTATCCCTGTCCTCACCCGATTTTTTTGAGATATCGTCATAAGCTTCAACGACAACGTCCTCGATCTTGCGCAGTCCGTCAGCGTCCCTGCCCTGTCTGATGTCGAATATCTTCTGCTCGGCGAAATCAAGCATCATTTCGGCGCTTTCTTCGCCACTGGCGCACATCTCCATTATCTCCTTGGAGGCGGTGATAAGTGAGCGCAGATAGTATTTTTCCGCAACGATCTTACAGTAGCTTTCGATATTTTTGGTCGAGGGAACATCATTGCTTATCGAGAAAAGATATTCCTTTCCTGCTGCTGAATTTTCAAAAACGCCTGTACGGACAGCCTCGTCAAGAACTGTGATAACATCCGACTTTGTTCCCAAAGCAAAATTATGGGTTATAATGCTGTAAAGCTCACGGTGCATCGAAATATAGAAGCTTTCCGGCTTCAGATAGTTCATCGCAGTGGAAAGAGCGTCCGTGTCGATGATGACCGCACCGATAACGCTCTGCTCCGCTTCAAGGCTGTATGGCAGCTCGCCCGATGAAAACTCGTTCAGGTCAATCTTGTCAGCCATTATTCTTCAACGACCTCAACGGTGATCTTTTCGGAAATTCCGGG
>JBJEQL010000014.1:0-5901 GCA_051881735.1 Oscillospiraceae bacterium | reverse complement strand
AAAACTCTTGCGGAGCATTCAAAAATATGGTATAATAAATCTTGATTTTTGGATAAGGAGCTTTATAAAATGGATATTAACAAGACCCTTGCCGCTGAATTCAAGCTTCGGCAGGAACAGATCGACAACACAGTATCGCTCATTGATGACGGAAAGACGATACCTTTTATTGCACGTTACCGTAAGGAGCTGACAGGTTCGCTCGACGACCAGCTTCTTCGTGAGATCTTCGACAGACTTACCTATCTTCGCAACCTTGAAAAGCGCAAAGAGGAGATAAGCGCTTCCATAACCGATCAGGGCAAGATGACAGATGAAATAGCAGCTTCGATCTCGGCAGCGGCTACGCTCGTTGAAGTTGAAGATATCTACCGTCCGTTCAAGCCTAAGAGAAAAACAAGAGCTTCGGTTGCCCGTGAAAAGGGACTGGAGATGCTTGCGGCGTTTCTTGCCTTGCAGCAGAACAACGCTGACCCGAAAGCCGAGGCTGAAAAGTTCATCAACGCAGAAAAGGGCGTTGAGAATGCAGATGAGGCTTTGCAGGGCGCAATGGATATCATTGCAGAGGATGTTTCCGATGACGCAGAGCTGAGAAAGGAACTTCGTCTTATATTCTCAAAGCAGGGCATTATCTCGTCCGAGGCTGCTGACCCCGAGGAAGAAACTGTTTATGGCAACTATTATGAATTTTCCGAGCCTGTTGCAAAAATAGCAGGTCATCGTATACTGGCGCTTGACAGAGGTGAGCGTGAGGGAAAGCTTAAAGTAAGCGTTGACATTCCCGAGGGTTTGGGCGAAAAGACCGTCTGCGATAAGTATGTAAAGAACAACTCGGAATGTGCGGAATATGTAACGGCAGCTTGTGCCGACAGCTATAAGCGCCTAATTTATCCGTCAATTGAACGAGAGATCCGCTCCGAACTAACCGAAAAGGCGGACGAATCTGCGATAAAGGTTTTCGCATCAAATCTTCGCCAGCTTATTATGCAGCCGCCTGTTAAGAACAGCGTTGCGCTCGGCCTTGACCCCGGTTACAGAACAGGCTGCAAGCTTGCAGTTGTTGACGGTACAGGAAAAGTCCTCGATACTGGCGTTGCATACATCACAACAGGTGAACAGCGCAAGATCGAGCAGGGAAAAACACTCGTAAAAAATCTTATACAGAAGCATGGCGTTTCGATAATTGCAATAGGCAACGGAACCGCTTCAAGAGAATCCGAAGCTTTTGTTGCAGAGCTTATAAAGGAGATACCGCAGAAGGTTTCTTACATGGTCGTTTCAGAAGCAGGCGCATCGGTGTATTCAGCTTCAAAGCTTGCTGCGGAAGAGTTCCCCGAATATGACGTTTCGCTTCGAAGTGCAGTTTCTATCGCTCGCAGACTGCAGGACCCTCTTGCAGAGCTTGTAAAGATCGATCCGAAAGCAATCGGAGTAGGTCAGTATCAGCACGATATGCCGAAAGCAAGACTTGACGAGGCTTTGACAGGCGTTGTCGAGGACTGCGTAAACAGCGTTGGCGTTGACCTTAATACTGCTTCGCACTCGCTGCTTTCGTATGTCGCAGGAATAAATGCAACAATAGCAAAGAATATCGTTTCTTACCGTGAAGAAAACGGCTCGTTCACGGACAGAAAGCAGCTTTTAAAGGTTGCAAAGCTTGGACCGAAAGCGTTTGAACAGTGCGCAGGATTTCTGCGTGTGCGTGACGGAAAGAATCCGCTCGATAATACGGCTGTTCACCCCGAAAGCTATGAAGCAGCTAAGAAAATAATTGACGAGTGTGGATTTTCGGTAGCTGATCTCGGCGGTGCAAAAATGGCGGATATCTCTGCTGCAGCAAAGAAAATAGGCGTTGCAAAGGTCGCAGATAACGCAGGCATCGGCGTTCCGACCGTAAATGATATCTTAAAGGAACTTGAGAAACCGGGACGTGACCCCCGTGATGAGCTTCCTCCACCGCTTATGAGAAGCGGCGACATTATGGAATTGAAAGATTTGAAGCCGGGAATGGAACTTATGGGAACGGTCAGAAACGTGATCGACTTCGGCTGCTTTGTCGATATCGGCGTGCATGAGGACGGACTTGTCCATATCTCGCAGATATGTGACCGATATATCAAACATCCACTTGAAGCTGTCAAGGTCGGCGAGATAGTGAAAGTAAAAGTGCTTGACGTAGATGTAAAGCGAAAGAGAATTTCGCTGACAATGAAAGGGGTCAAATAATCCGGAATTATTGTAGCATCAACATTTGTTGTTAAAACTGCGAAGCGGGCGAAAGTTTACGTCCACGCTTTTTAAAGGGGGGCAGGGGTCAAGGGGGCAGCGCCACATTGTCGCTTCCGCAGAAGCGAAACTCCCCAAACTTTAGCGAAACATACAGCAGCAATAGAACAAAATCTAATAGCTAAAATAAGCGCAATTCACATCAAAAATCGGAAATGGGAAATGAGAAATTAACTTGTTGAACCGTTAGTGTGAATTGCGCTTATTCTGTTTTCCTAAAGTAAACTATCCTTGCGGCGGAATGTACGAGCGAAGCGAAGTGTATTCCGTCGCAACGCAATTTGTAAAGCTATGCACGGAGATACTCCAATTGAAGTTTCTCAGTGCATAGCTATTCATGCTTCGTCTAATGAAAACGTCCTGCGCTTCGCTTGCACGTTTTCATTAGAGGGTAGGTTGTTTTAGGAAAATAGAATGAGCGCAATTCACAAATGGGTTCAACAGCTTGATTTCTCATATCCGTTTTACATTTTTTGTTGTGAATTGCGCTTTTTATTTGTTAGTTTTCGCTTTATCGCTGCAAGCTTTGCACTAAAGTTTAGGGCGTTTCGCTCTTGCGAGAGCGACAATGTGGCGCTGCCCCCTTGACCCCTGCCACCTTTGAAAAGGTGGACGAAACTTTTGCTCCGCTTCGCGGTTTTAACTATAATTACGCATTTAATTAATCTTCAGTTCCATAAACCGTAAGCTTGTTATTTTTATCGCACATTGCAAGGAAAACATCCTCAGGAGCGTTGAAACCTTGCTCGGAAAGCTGCTTTTTCAGCCATATATAGTTGTTTCCCGTATGCTTCAGATTGTCCTCGATGATAACTCCGTCAGCGATAACGGCAGTCGTCATGTATTCCTGCTCAGGCGCAAGGTTCATATCCTGCGGAGTGAGCGGACGGTTCGCACTTACCGGAAGTATACTCATTCTGCCGTTGAACTCCATTACTGCAGTCTGTATCTGACTAATGTCAAAATATCCCTGCGAACGGCACTGCATGAGAAAATCGTTTATATCCATGCGTGTTTTTTTGAAGTTTTTTCGGTACAGCTTTCCGTTGTCGAGCAACACGAGTGGCTTTCCCGAAATTATCTTCCTCGCTTTGAGCGATTTCTGCGTGATGAGCGAAACAGCTGCAGCAAGTACGCCGTATACTATCATTGCTGTCATTGCATTTATCGGAGTGTCCAGTTCGGTTGCCATTTCTGCTGCGATAGAGCCTATTGAAATGCCGACTATATAGTCAAACATATTCAATTGTGAAACCTGTTTGCTGCCCATAAGTTTTGTCAGCAGAAACAGTATGAGCAGCGAAACAGCAGAAGTAATGATTATTTTCAAAATATCCATTTTATCAAGTCCTTTTTGTTTTCCATTATTTTTTGCGGAAAGCATTTATTTATTCCGTATCTTATCTCTGAGAGTTATGAAAATTTTTTCCGCTTTTGAAAAATCGACTGCATTGATGTAGAACGTTTCAAGCTTATCATGTGCGGCTTTGGCATTTTTTAGCGCATTTACTGCTTCGTCAACAAGCTCGTTTGCTGCGTTTTTGTTGAATTTAAGCCGATTTTTGCGATTATACAAAAGCTGTTTGTCGTAAAAACGGTTGAAATTAACGAATGTGCTTTCTTCGGGAGCGGTCTTGTTGATAGGGTTGGAAGAAATGAACGAAACCGAAAGCTCGGGAATGCGAAGATGCTCGAAAAATTCATCGGCATGGATCGTGCAGACGCTTACTTCGGCGGTCAGCCCTTTTTTTACTGCAAGTTCGGCAAAGCTGCGTAAGAAATACTCCGAACCGCTGTAAAATTCGTCGCCCAAAAGATATATTTTATCCCCCTCGGGAAGAAGCGTCATATATCCTTTCGGAGTCACAGCTGATATCCTGCGAAAAACAAGCTTTCCGCTCTCCGATGTTTTCTGCGGAAGAATTTTTTTAGCAAGCCGCTTTACAAAACCGTCAAGCTTAGGTTGGTTGAGAGCATTGTCTGATATAGCTCTGGTATCGGCAAGAACCGCTGCGGCTGCGGCGAGGCATTTGCGGCAGCGTTGGTGATACTGTCTGTATTCGGTATCAGCTGCAATGAGTTCATCCTTTTGATTTTGCAGCAATTCGCTGTCCCAGCAGTCGCCCATGTTTATTATTTCCTGCACCGCACCGGGATATTCGGGGTCGCAGGTGTGCGGAGCTGTTCCGTCAACAAAGTTTACTTTTTGCTTTTTCAGCCGCACCATATCGGCAGAATCAGGGTCGGATGAGCAGAGATACAGTTCGTTTTCGCTGTCCTCAAACTCTGTGAGGAACTTTTTCATAAGCGAGGATTTTCCTGTTCCCGGTCCGCCTTTGATTATGTAGGTATGATAATCCGTGTCGGCGATAACATCCTCAAATGCAGGGGAGAATCCGCTTGGTGAGCTTCCGCCTAAAAAATATGTTTTCATTATCTCATCTCCTTTGATATATATTATGTTTTTTTAGGGCACAGGTGAAAAATTTATGCACAAAAAAGTGATGTTTTGGAGTTTTGCCTATTGAAACCATGCGTAATTTAGTGTATAATAAAACTGCGCTATGTTATAGCGGCACAGTATATGATTTGGATTTTGACAAAAGGGATTTTTTATGATAAAGACGATTTTTAATGCGATATGGAGATATTTCCGCAAGCTGGACAAGGGTCTGTTCATTGCGGTATGCGCTCTGGCGGCGTTTTCAGTCATACTTATGTATGCGCTTGTCACAAACGGCGTAACATCTAAGGAAACAAGTATGTATAAGATACAGTTCATTGCGACCTGCATCGGTGCGGTGATAGCGCTGATAATGTCGGGACTGGATTACCATTGGTTTACAAAGCTGTGGTTTTTGTATGGTCCGCTGTGTCTGGGGCTTACGCTGCTGACGTTTACGTCGCTCGGCTATCAGCCGCATGAGGGAGTTGACGACCGTGCATGGATAGACCTCGGCTTCACGACTATGCAGCCGTCTGAGTTTCTTAAAATAGCATTTATAATGACGTTTGCCGTCCATCTCGACAAGGTCAAGGACAACATCAATCATTTTCTGAATGTTGTACTGCTTTGTATTCACGGTGCAGTTCCCGTGATGCTTGTTATATTGCAGGGCGATGACGGAACGGCGATAGTTTTTCTTATGATATTTGCCTGCATGATATTTGCGGCAGGTCTTTCGTGGAAGTATATCGTTCCGGTCCTTCTTGCCGCGCCGTTCGGAATATGGTTTATATGGGAAAAGATCATGCAGCCGCACCAGAAAAACCGTTTCCTTGTGCTTTTTCAGGAAGATCCGATCAACGATCCTCAGTTCGCCGATATATTCTATCAGCAGCATTGGGGAAGACTTGCGCTCGGCTCGGGTCAGCTGTTCGGAAAGGGACTTCATGCGGATGAGTATGTCCCCGTGCCGTATGTACAAAACGACTTTATTTTTACGTTTGTGGGTCAATGCTTCGGTTTCATCGGCTGCATTGCGCTTGTGGCGGTTCTGGCGTATGTCTGCCTTAAAATAGTGACAGACGGAACCATCGCAAAGGACGAGCTTGGACGTAATATGTGCAACGGCGTTTTTGCGATGATATTTGTGCATTGCATACTTAATATAG
>JBJEQL010000013.1:0-1584 GCA_051881735.1 Oscillospiraceae bacterium | reverse complement strand
TATTGCCGTTCCATCGGAAAGAACAATACACGAATTACCGCTGTCAAACCACCGAAAACAGCCTTTAATCTTGTGATATGCTCCCCCACTCTTTCGCTTGTCCGGGATAAAGTATTCAATTTCAATTTCGGGCTGTTCCCCTGTGTGGTCTATCAATATCTGTGTCTTTGCATCAAGATCGGCGGCTCTGTCATCGTCAAGCTCTATACGCCTGTCGGTAAGCCTTGTAACCTCATTGCAGGCTTCTCCATATCCTGCAAGTGCGGCAAACGGGGCAAACTGTGCAGCTCTGTTGTATAAAGACATTGGGTAATGGTTTTTCAATACCGGGTGTGGAAGGTCAATAATGTTATCATATCGCATAGCAGCATCTCCTTTTTGTTATATATTCCATTCTATCATACGATATGTGTAAAAATCGTTACAGCAAAATCAAGCCTTATGTCCACCCACTTGACCGTTTCTCTCGATAGCGGTTGCTCCTTCCTGATAGTTCATTCCTCTCATTACTGCGTTCTTTCCGTATTTCTTTTTCATTTTCAGTATAGCCTGCTGCATACTTCGTTCTCGCTGTTCGTCACGTTCTTCCTGCTCGTGACGTTTTTCCTGTTCCGAAACGTCCGAAAAGAAGTCAAGCTGTTCGCATACATTTTCATATATGGCATCACATTCTCTGATTACACGATTTGCCGATATTCCTATCCTGCGAATAAGGAGATTTTTGTCAACAACACGTTCCATAATAGTAAGCACGGCTCTTGTTATTGCTCTCGATGAAGCGGAATACTTTGTCAGATTTGCAGTCCCGTGTGCGTGTTTCGGTACCGGTCTGCCATAATGGTCTGATACTACCTCTCCTGTGTATGCTGAACGTATATCATACCTTTCAAGGGATTCCCTGTCAAATCCTATTGTCAAGGTGATTTGATTTGTAACAAGTCCCTTTTCCACAAGGTCAAAAGATAGGTTATCAGCCATTTCCTTGACTATGAGTTTTGCCTTTTCATAATCATATGGGCAATGAAGCACCTGTCCCTGCGATAAACTGTTGGTTGTAGGTCTGTATTCCTTTATCTCTTTCATAGTGCAGGGTTCATATCCCCAAGCGTGGTCTATGATAAGCTCGGCATTTACCCCGAACATTCTGAACAGCTTATCCTCGTTCCGCAAGGAATAATCGGCAAGCTCACCCATTGTATGGATATATATGCTTTCAAGTTTCTTTGCAGTTCCTTGTCCTATTCTCCAAAAATCTGTAAGCGGAGTGTGGGACCATAGCAGCTTTCTGTATGACATTTCATCAAGCTCCGCTATTCGCACACCGTCTTTATCGGCAGGGATATGTTTTGCCACAATATCCATAGCAACTTTACATAGGTACAGATTTGTCCCTATTCCTGCCGTTGCAGTAATGCCCGTTTCGTGCAGTACCTCTTGTATCATTTTCATTGCAAGTTCGTGTGGTGTCAGCTTATATGTTTGAAGATAGTCCGTTACGTCCATAAAAACCTCGTCAATGGAGTAAACGTGTATATCCTCCGGGGCAATATATTTCAGATAGATATTGTAAATTCTTGTGCTGTA
>JBJEQL010000012.1:0-5948 GCA_051881735.1 Oscillospiraceae bacterium | reverse complement strand
AAAAAGTATCAAAACGGACAAAAGTACCGCTAATTTTTTCATATTCGTGACCATTCCTTTCCGGACTATCGGAGAAATAAAAGCATTTCTGTATGCATTTTTTATTATACCAAATTTTCAATACAAATGGAAGTAGTAATTAAAATTTTTATCCATTTTGTAATAAATTCCGGAAAGTCAAAAACCGCCGTCCTGCCCGAAACGCAGAACGGCGGAAAATATGTATTTTTTATATTATTAGCCGGCAGCAATTGCAGCCTTGAGCTTTTCGTCAACCTCTTCAACGAGCAAGCCAACTGTATCACCGATAGCTTCTCTCATTGTAGCCCAGTCTGTACCGTCGAATGCAGCTCTCATACCCATCTGGTCACCGCCGTCGGTTGTGAGCGAAGCAATATCGGTCGAGCAGCCTGCAGCCATGTCAACAACAGGATACTGTCTTGCAAGATCATCGATCTCCTTCATCTTATCAAGGATCTCCTGGCTCCACTGATAGTCATCGAGAGCTTTTCTGTCGGAGATAGCAATAGTTCTTTCGTCAGCATTTCCAAGAACCATACATTCTGCGAACAATGCAGCACCTTCAGGATTTGCAGCACCCTTACAAAGAGCATAACCGTTGACCTTTGCGCCCTGATAAGGATCGGATCCTGCAGGAGAAGGAACAGGAACAACGCCGAGGTTTTCCGGTTCAACACAGATGGTCCATGTTTCGGGATCCTTCTGTACGCAGTATGGTCCGATGATATAGAACAGCTCTGCGCCTTCACCAAGCATCTGAGGCTGTTCATTCCAGCTGAACTGATCCTTAGGGAACTTACAGCCGTTCTGGTTGAGTTCGTACTGGAAGTTCATTGCCTTTTCAACAGTAGGATCGCTGATATTACTCTGAACACCGCCGTCTGCGGAAAGTCCGATCATAGGAACGCCGGCAGACATAAGGAGAGCCTTTTCATTCCAGTAACCGTCAAGACCGTACTGAGAAGCATCGGGATCTACGAAATCATAGAGCATGGACTTGAATGTATCCCAGTTCCATTCACCCTTTTCATAAAGTTCCCACGGATCGTCAAAGCCCTGAGCTTCGATAGTGGACTTATCATAAAGAACAACAGCTTCAGCTGTGATAGAGGTTACAAATTCAAAATGCTTGTCGCCGAACTTAAAGAGGTCCATACCTGCCGAAACATTCTGCCAGATAGCGGAATTGAGGTCGATATAATCATCAACAGGCTGGAACATACCGCTGGAAAGTCCACCCTGTCCGCTGATAATACCCTTAGGGAAGTTAGCTGTATCATCGCCGGGGAAGATATCAACTCCGGTACCGCCGAGAATCTCCTGGGAAAGCTTATTGTAACGCTCATTCCATGTTGTTGGGATATACTCTATCTTTCCGCCGTACTTCTTTTCAAACATTTCCATTCCTACGGATTTGCTTGCGCCGGTTTCTGCACTCGGATTGATGTCATAGTGAGCAAGCCACTTAACTGTCTTGTTTTCAAGTTCAACATCCTGAAGCTGAGTCATAACGTCAGCAAGGATCTGTTCTTCATCTTCCTGAAGACCTTCTGTATTAACTGCAACGGTCTTTGCAGTAGTGGTTGTAGCGGTAGTTTCTTCAGTTGCAGCTTCTCCATTGTCACCGCAGGCTGTAAGTGCCGCAGTCATTGACAAAGCCATGATTCCGGCAAGGATCTTCTTGGTATTTTTCATCTGTTAACCTCCAAATCGAATTTCCCATTCTCTAAAAAAACGGAACATAAAAAACAATGTACACTTTTCACAAAATACAGCATACATTTACGTTTAAGCAATAATATTATACCAAAAACACGATTTCAAGTCAATGTTGATTTTGCATATTTGACTTTCTGCTGTTTTAGTTACTTCTTACAAAAAACAAAGCAAACCGAAGCAATTTTTGACTTCGGTTTGCTATTAAACGATTAAGTTAATTGTAAATTTTGAGTTACAGAAAATTTAACTGCTTATGACATTGCAGCAAGCTCAGCGTTGAATTCATCAATATATTCACGCGCTGCTATATCGAGGGATTCTCTTACAGTTGCCCAGTCACCGCCCTGGAATGCAGCTCTTACACCGGTCTGGCCGCTGTCAACAAGGCTGACAAGATCGGACTGAACGCCGCCGCAAAGGTCGTAAACAGGATGCTCAGCCGTAAGTTCTGTGATCTTTGCCTGCATTTCAAGCATTTCTTCAGTCCAGCCGAAGTCGTTGATGTTCTTGTCGCGATTGATCTGCTGTGTTCTTTCATCGCTGTTTGCAGCAAGGATACATTCCATGAACTTGATAACACCCTCGGGGTTCTGAGTGCCCTTACAGAGCATATAAGCTTCAAGACCTGCAGGGAGATAATATTCATCGGCGTCCGGATCCCTCGGGAGCGGAACGAACATAACATCCTCTGCATCGCCAAAAGTCTTTGTCCAGATATCGGGTGAAGAACCGATCTCATAAAGTCCGCTTATGTAGAAAAGCTCTCTGCCTTCGCCGATATATTGAATGTTCGTCTTCCAGCCTGTGAGATTCTTGTCAAGGATAAGTCCGTTATCAAAAAGCTCTCTCTGGAAATTCATTGCACGTTCAAGGTCTGCGCTGTAGAAATTATCGGCAAGCTTACCGTCCCTTATTTCAAGCGCAGGAGCGCCCGATGTCATCATCAGCGGCTTTTCGTTGAACCAGCCGTCAAGTCCGTAGTTTCCTGCCTCAACATCGCAGAATTCAAGAAGATCCTGCTTGAATGCGTCCCAAGTCCATTCTCCGTTTTCCAACTGATCTGCAGGATCTTCCAGACCGTAAGCTTCAATGGTCTGACGGTTGTAGTAAACTACCTGACCTGCAGTAGCAGCTGTTGCGATAAGATAATGATTTCCGCCGAGGTAGAACATATCGTTAAGTTCCTTTACAGGAGCCCAGAGCTCGCTGTCATAATCGATATACTGGTCAACAGCTTCAAACTTTCCGCTTGTAACGCCGTTCGGGAACGAATCAAGGTCGCCGCCTGCGATAAAGTCGATACCTGTACCGCCGGTAATTTTTACGGCAAGATCATCAAAGCGCTTGTTCCATTCTGTCGGGATATATTCGATAACGCCGTCATATTTTTCCTCAAAAAGTTCGAGAGAAAGAGCCTTGGTGTTGCCCGAAGTTGTAGCATGGAACGGGTCATAGAATGAAAACCACTTGATGGTCTTGTTTTCAAGTTCGCCTGTAAGAAGGTCTGCAACTCCCTTTACCTGCTCTGCTTCCTCTTCGGAAAGCTCAGCGGTATTGATCGGAACAGTTACCTGTGTTGTAGTTTCAACGGGTTCTTCTTCGCTGTTTCCGCAAGCGGTAAGTCCCATAGCCATAATTGCAGCCAGCACTCCTGCCGCAGCACGTTTGTGATCAGCCATAAAAATATCCTCCCAATAGTTTGTTTCCGGTAATGGTCATTTTTTTCATTAAGCATATTATAACAGATAAAGTGTTATCGTGTCAACGTTTACATTCCTGTTTTTACGTCCTGTTTTTTGTGCAATCTGCAACATAAAATGCGCAAAAAACAACCCCGCCATAACATATTATGCTATAACGGGGTTTATAATTATTATAAATCAGACTTATTTTTTGGGAATTGCTGATTAAAGCACCGCGTTCGTTTTGCCGCAGCTATATCAGCAGCTCACTTGATAACTCTTACCTTGATAACAGCATCAACAGCAGCGATCTTTTCAACAACAGCGTCGCTTACATCACCTGCAACATCGAGGAGAGTATAAGCGTAGTCCTTCTTGGATTTGTTGAGCATATTTTCGATGTTAAGTCCTGCATCACCGATAGCAGTTGTAAGAGCCGAAATAACAGCAGGAACATTCTTGTGCATTACGCAAACCTTAGTGCCGACAGCGTTCATGGAAGCATCGGGATAGTTAACGGAGTTCTTGATGTTTCCGTTTTCGATATAGTCGATGAGCTCGAGAGCAGCCATCTTAGCGCAGTTATCCTCGGATTCAGGAGTTGAAGCGCCGAGGTGAGGAACAGCGATAACGCCCTTTGCACCTAGAACTTCATCAGACGGGAAGTCTGTGATATAAGCAGAAACCTTGCCGCTTTCGAGTGCAGGGAGAATAGCAGCATTGTCAACGAGTTCGCCTCTTGCGAAGTTGAGCACACGAACGCCGTCCTTCATTGCAGCGATAGCATCTGCATTGATAGTACCCTTTGTATCAGCGTTGTAAGGAACGTGAATTGTGATATAATCAGCAGCAGCATAAAGCTCCTTAACATCGGCAACAGTCTTTACGGACGGATCAAGGCTGAGAGCTGCCTTAACGGAGAGGAACGGGTCATAGCCGACAACGTTCATTCCGAGAGCAACTGCAGCGTTTGCAACGAGAACACCGATAGCACCGAGTCCGATAACTCCGAGAGTCTTGCCCATGATCTCGGGACCTGCGAACTGGGACTTGCCCTTTTCAACCATTTTGCCAACTTCTGCGCCGTTGCCCTTAAGACCCTGAGCCCAGACCATTGCATCGGGGATCTTTCTGGAAGTAAGGAGAAGGCCTGCGATAACCAGCTCCTTAACAGCGTTTGCATTTGCGCCGGGTGTATTGAACACGCAGATACCCTGCTCTGCGCACTTGTCAACAGGGATGTTGTTTACGCCTGCACCGGCACGAGCGATAGCAAGAAGATTGGAACCGAATTCCATATCGTGCATTGCAGCGGAACGAACCATGATAGCGTCCGGGTTAGCAACTTCATCGGCAACGTTATACTTTGCTGTATCAAAATTATCCGTGCCATACTTGGAAATTTTATTCAATGTCTGGATATTGTACATGAGAGATTACCTCCAATTTATATATGCTGTATAACAGAGTAAAACAATGTAGGGGACGGGTTTCCCGTCCCGATTTAACCAATTCCAATGTAAACGGGACGAGGTGACCCATCCCCTACAATAGATTTTAAATTAATAAGGTTCTTTAACGGGCGGATATGGAATCCGCTCCTACGAAAAAAACGTTTTTATCCATAGTAAATGAACAGAACCCAATAATTACGCATTGATCAAGCGTTTTCTTCTTCAAATTTCTTCATGAATTCAACGAGCTTTTCAACACCCTCGATAGGCATAGCATTGTAGATAGAAGCTCTCATACCGCCGACAGTTCTGTGACCCTTAAGGTTCTCAAAGCCTGCAGCCTTTGCTTCCTTAACAAACTTAGCGTCGAGCTCTTCGTTGCCTGTTACGAAAGGAACGTTCATGAGTGAACGGTCTTTCTTTTCAACTGTGCCCTTGAAAAGCTTGCTCTGGTCGAGGTAATCATAGAGGATAGCAGCTTTCTTTTCGTTGTGAGCCTTCATAGCCTCAAGACCGCCCATTTTCTTTATCCACTTGAATACCTTGCCGCAGATGTAGATACCGTAGCAAGGAGGTGTATTGTAAAGTGAGTCATTGTCAGCCTGAGTTTTGTACTGGAGCATTGTCGGTGTATTTTCAACGAAAGGCTTTTCGGGGATAAGATCCTCACGGATGATAGCGATAACAACGCCTGCAGGGCCTACGTTCTTCTGAACGCCGCCGTAGATAACGCCGTACTTTGTTACGTCAACGGGTTCGGAAAGGAAGCAGGAAGAAACGTCTGCGATAAGAGTCTTGCCCTTTGTATTGGGAAGCTCATGGAACTTTGTGCCATAGATGGTGTTGTTTTCGCAGATATAAACATAGTCTGCGTCATCATCGATAGGAAGATCTGAACAGTCGGGAATGTAGGAGAATGTCTTGTCTGCGGAAGAAGCAACAGCGTTAGCCTTGCCGTACTTCTGAGCTTCCTGCCAAGCCTTCTTAGCCCACTGACCTGTGATTATGTAATCGGCGACGCCGTTCTTCATGAAGTTCATCGGGATCATAGCGAACTGCTGTGAAGCGCCGC
>JBJEQL010000011.1:0-5973 GCA_051881735.1 Oscillospiraceae bacterium | reverse complement strand
TTCCGAGATTTTTTTCACACGACAGTCTACATGAGATATAAATAATCTGTGCTTGTCAATAGAGGATATTTTTCGCAGTTCTTTTCTGATATACCGCTTTGAAGCCGAATCCATATTGCCGAATTCCACAGATTTCAGTGCGATCTTCCCTTCACGCATCGTCAATATGGGGTGGATATTCAAAAGATGACACAGCTGATACACACACTTTCCAAGCCTTCCGTTGCGGTAAAGATAATCAGCGCTGCGTGAGATAAATGTGGTGGAAACGTATTTCCGCATAGCTTCTGCTCCCGCAATAATTTCCTCTGCGCTGCCGCCGCTGCTGCGCATATCCACTGCCTTTATGACGATATGCCCCAGCCCGGCCGAAAGATGCATTGAATCAACGATATGCACCCTGTCCTTTGCTTCGCCCAGCTTTTCCCTTGCGGCAAGGGCGTTTTTGTAAGAAGCGCTGATCGCCGCAGAAATGGAGATATGTATTATCTCATCATACCGCTCCAGTCCTCGCTTGAAAAATGCCTCATATTCATTTTCCGGAGGAGCCTCAGTCATTATCCTGCTTCCGCCGTTTTCAAAATATTCAATGACATTTTCCGAGGACATTTCCTCACGGTCTCTGAATCTGCCCCTGTCTGTGGTCATATAGAAATATATAAGCTCAATATCGTTTGCGTTAAGATATTCATCAGGAAGGTCGCAGCCGCAATCGGTTGTGATCCCGATCCTTTTATCAGCCATTGCCGTTTCCTCCTGTCAATAGTTCACTTTCTGCCTTTTTGACCAACTCTGCCGCCGCTTCATATTCAAAATTATCGGCAAGTGCGGCAGCCTTCCCGAAAAATTCCTTCAGCGGTCTTTCTTCGAAACTGTATCCTGACGCTTCATCGGCAATTTTTATTGCTTCATCACAGTCAAAATTACCACAGGCTGCTTCAAACTGCTCTATAAGCTCCTTAAGCTTGTCGGCTCCGATAGCCGAGAGTTCATTCTGCTCAGTTTCACTCTCTGCTACATCAGAATTTCCGATGCCCTTTTCCGTAAGATAGCCCCGTATCTTTTCAAGCACCTCGCTGTACATAGAAAGCAGCTTTTCGTTTTTGGCGGAAATTATATCATATTTTCCTTCTTTTCCCGCAAATTCAAGCTCCTTTGCCAACTCTGACAGCGGCTCGGCTCCTATACTGAGAGATGTGCTTTTCAGGGCATGGACTTCTATGACATAATCCTTCCAGTCCTGCTTTTCAAAGAGACTGCCTATCCTTCGGTGCATTTCATCTCCGTTGTCTGCATACACCATCAGTATCTCGTTATAGATATCCTCATCGCCTGAGGTATATGAAAGACCTTTTTCGGGACTGAACATCACGCTGTTTTCCTTTTCGGGCGGCTTATCCGTTTTCCGACGTTCGGGACCGTTATAAGCAGGAGCAACAAGATGATCCAGACTGTTCTTTCTGAGAGCTTTCGGCAGATGCTTTTTAAGTATCCTTTCAAGCATACTTACCTCGATGGGCTTTGCAAGAAAATCGTTGAATCCCGAACGCAGGAACATATTTTTTGAATCATTGACGGTATTGGCGGTGAGCGCAACTATCGGCACATTACGGAAATACTCGTCGCTCTTTTTCCTGATGATACCCACAGCCTCAACACCGTCCATAACAGGCATCATATGATCCATGAACACAATATCAAAGTCACGTTCTGCCTCAAGCATTTCAATAGCCTTAGGTCCGCTGTCCGCCGTAAACACCTTCATCTGATACGGCTTCATCAATCCTGCAGCAACCTTGAGATTCACCGCATTATCATCAACAATGAGTATCTTGGCCTCGGGAGCTATAAATTTTACAGAAGCATTTCTCCGTTCACTGAGTAACGCTGCGGATTCGTCATTGTTAAGTACCGCCGCCACGGACATTGTATAGAAGGGCTTATATATGCACCTGATATTCCGAGGCAGCTTTAAGGAATTTATCCTGCTCTGGACCACCGTTACCGTTATATCACGGGACACGCTGTTCCAGTAATCCTTGTTTTCAAGATAGAATATTCGGTCGGTAAATATGGTATTCAGCTTACCATCGGAAATGAGCGCCATGACCTCCTCTACTGAATCAAAGGAACGCATATCGATTTTAAGCTGCTCTGTCATTTCCATTTCGACTTTTCTGTATTCAGCTGCAGTGGCAGTATCGTATTCGTCAAGGCAGAAAAGGCAAGCGGCGTGTATATCCTTGGGATCCGACAGGGAAATGAAGGGCTTTTCATCGGACACCCGAAGCGGTATAGTCACCTTGAATTCGGTGCCGACGCCATATTGGCTGGATACGTTTATAAATCCGCCCATGAGCGTGACCATTTTTTTGGTTATGGCAAGGCCAAGTCCGGTTCCCTCAACAGAACGGTTCCGCTTTGTATCCACCTGCTGGAAGCTGGTGAACAGCTTTTCAATATTCTCTTCCGATATGCCAATGCCCGAATCTCTGACAGATATATCAAGGTTTATGCCGTAGCTCTGCTTTATGCAGGATATTTTCAGCGCAACAAAGCCCTTATTTGTATATTTGATGCCGTTTGTCATAAGGTTCACGATGATCTGCTGGATACGCAGCTCATCGCCGATAATTCCTACAGGGATATCGGGGGCGGCGTTTACAATAAGCTCTATTTCCTTATCCCCAAGCCTTGCGATGGACATATTCACCACATCGTTTATTATTGAAGCAATATTAAATTCGCTTTCTGTTATCTCTATCTTGCCCGATTCTATCTTTGAGAAATCCAGAACATCGTTTATTATGGAAATAAGACTGCGGCTTGCGGCGGCTATATCAAGAGCATAGCTTGTGATATTTGGGTCGGTATTTTCACGCAGTATCATCTCGTTCATTCCGATAACAGCATTGATGGGAGTACGTATCTCATGGGACATATTTGCAAGGAAGGAGCCTTTTGTCTCGTTGGCGGCATTTGCAGCAATAATAGCAGCGTTTAATTCACGCATTATCCCTTTTGCCGCAAACATCGTGCATATAACACCGATGATAAGGCATATAAACAGCGAAACAGCAATGCTTATAAGCAGGGATTTTACCGATGAATTAACAACGCTTTCGGATATTGCCGCTACTGTATACCAGCCGCAGCATTCGACCTTGCTGACAAACAGCTCCCTCTTCACACCATCATAATCCTTTATTTTAAGGACGTTTCTGCCGCCTGTTTCTATCATTTTCTGAAGCTCATCGTATGTGCTGTCGGGAAGCTCCGAAAGAGGCGCAGGCTCATCGTTGATATATCCGTAATC
Source organism: Oscillospiraceae bacterium (assembly GCA_051881735.1). GTDB lineage: Bacteria > Bacillota > Clostridia > Oscillospirales > Ruminococcaceae > UMGS363. The sequence goes on along the minus strand of JBJEQL010000011.1, from coordinate 2,657 downwards.
TGCGTTCGGGTGAGTTACAGCGCCCAAATTTCCGTCAATAAGAAAAATGTAGCTGTCATCGGGCACATTGGCATTTTCGGCTATCTCAAAAAGAGTGTCCACGAAAATATCCAGAGCCAGCACTCCCATAAACTTTCCGCTGTTATCATAAACAGTCGAGGATATAGTTACAACATATTTATCAAGATTTGTATCCTTATATGGAGAGGAATATGACAATCCATCATTGTTCACTGCGTCAACATACCAAGTACGGGTGGTGAAATCTATGGAGGGATCGGGAACATATCCATAGCCCGAGGACATGACGTTTTCCGTACTTACAAAATACAGGTCATATATATATCCCTCTTCATTATAATCCTCCACAATGGAAGTCAGATATTCCGTAAGGCTATTCTGTGAAAAATCGCCCCTTATCTCAATGGCTGCCTTCTGATTGGCAACGATCTGAGCTTCATTGGAAAACCATGTGGTTATCTCCTGAGCGGTTCTGTCCGAAAGAAGGCGATAATGAGCAAGAGTTTCATTCTGAATATGTCTTGCTGCTATATCGGAAGCGCACTTGGTAATAAGAGCAAAGAACAATATTATTACAATACACACGCTCAGGATAAGGTTTAATTGTATCCGTTTGGGCTTGGTAATGACTTTGTCAGCTTTTTTCAAAAGAAATGCCCCCTTTGATCGTTATGAAATGCTTAGGAAAAAGCTGATTATTGCTGCAGCAATATCAACGTTTCCTTAGGCGTGGATAATATTTTTTAAATTCATAACAATTATAACATAAAAAATCTCAAAATACAACATAATTTAAATTTTTTTTGGAATATTGTTTATCAGGAGGTTTCCTGCGAACATTTGGCGGTAAAACACTCACAAAAATATGTGTGTACATCACTTTACGACAAATCTTTTTGCATTACTCACACAAATTGCCATAAAACCGCTGTCGCAAGAAAAAAACACGCAAACGGCTTGTTTACGTTGTTTAAGAAAATGAACATCACAATCAAATAAAATGTAAATTATATGCGATTTATATAAAATACAAGACCATTAGTTATTATTTAGAAATATATAAGGAATTTTTCAAAAAAAATTTCTCGTCTATATATTGACATTTCTCTATCTATCGCATATAATAAAAACATAGAAAATCATCAATGTGATAAAATTTTACCCTCAAGTAAAAGATACTTTTCTGAAAGGAATGAAGCAATGGATATTGATGTAAAAAAAACAGCAAATATATTCAAAGCATTCTGTGATGAAAACCGCATAAGGATACTGCAGCTTTTGCAGGGCGGAGAAAAATGTGCCTGTATGCTCCTTGAAGAAATGAACATCACCCAGCCTACTCTTTCTCATCATATGAAAATACTCTGCGACAGCGGCATTGTTACGGGGCGCAAAGAAGGCAAATGGATGCATTATTCAATATCCGAAGCAGGGATAGAACGTGCGCAGGAATATCTTATTTCACTTAAAGACATCAAGGAGGAAAATTACAATGAATAAAACCGACAAGGCTCTGGAGCTTTTCTCAAATAATTTCAACTGCTCTCAGGCGGTGCTTACGGCATTTGCACCTGATTTTGGGCTTGATGAAAAGCTCGCATTAAAGCTTGGAACATCATTCGGCGGCGGTGCAAGAAACGGTGAGATATGCGGTGCGGTTTCGGGAGCACTTATGGTGCTGGGACTGAAATACGGTCATTTTGACGCTGCTGACAGCGAACAGAAATCAAGAGCATACGCCATAACAGCCGAGTACACAAAACGATTTAAGGAAGCTAACGGTTCTATCGTTTGCCGTGATCTGCTCGGATATGATCTGTCAAATCCCGATGAAATGGCTTGCATCAAGGAAAAAGGTCTGTTCGGTGACGTTTGTCCCAAAGCGATAAAAAGTGCTGTTGAGATACTTGAAGGTGTCCTTGCCGATTATGAATAGCAGATAAGCCGTGTTCTTCACGGCTTCATCAAGGTAGTATAAATAGACACATTTAGATTTATTTATAGAAAGGTACATTTTTTATGGAAACTCTCAGAACAATATGGGATTTTTTTCAGAACGAGATACTCGGTATGGCGTGGTTAAAAAGGCTTATCGGATCGCTTCTTAACTCTCTTGGTCTTGATACAAACGGAAAAATCGGCGGAAGCATTAATTTCTTCGTCTATGATATGATAAAGATCATGGTGCTTCTTGGCATACTGATTTTCATCATATCATATATCCAAAGTTATTTTCCACCCGAACGCACAAAGAAAATATTGGGACGTTTTCACGGCATAACAGCAAATATTATATCCGCTCTGCTTGGTACGGTAACGCCTTTTTGCTCCTGCTCGTCCATACCTCTTTTTATGGGTTTCACAAGCGCAGGTCTGCCCCTCGGAGTAACATTTTCGTTTCTTATTTCCTCACCTATGGTGGACCTCGGCTCACTTGTACTGCTGATGAGCATTTTCGGCTGGAAGGTCGCTGTTATTTACGTTATCGTGGGACTTGTTATAGCCGTCGCAGGGGGTACGCTTATTGAAAAGCTGCACCTTGATGAGCAGGTAGAGGAGTTTATACGAAACGCCAAGGCAATTGACGTTCCGCAGGAGCAGCTTCGCTTCAAAGACCGTGCAAAATACGCTGCCGA
>JBJEQL010000010.1:0-5973 GCA_051881735.1 Oscillospiraceae bacterium | reverse complement strand
CTTAAAACCGGATCTGCCCGTAAACATGGTCGTTGACCGTCATAGTCGCCTATTGCAGAAATGAGAGGATAACCCTCCATTGTAACAATATCTTCGGGAACTACTTCCTCAATTCCTCTTGCGTTAAAATAGAATTCGGGATGCTCGTCCCAGATATTATCGCAGGCAAAAATTCCGTTGCCGGAGGTTACCATTATCTCATTTGTATTGAACGGATTTATCTCAAGCGAACAGCACCAATGAATAGCACAACCTTCTATCCATGGAATACCACCATCGTTCATTGTCATGCTACTGATGATATCAGTCCAGTTTTTTCCGCCGTCAGTTGAAACATAAAATGAATCACCGAATGAACCGTTTGGCTGCTGGTTCCAATAATTCGTCGAAACAGCAACAAGCTTATTGTCATCTGTCGGATCAATAACTATATCGCCGTATGAAACGACTGTTGGAGAGATATCTTCTGCCGAACCATCAGCGTCATTATATCTGTAAAGCGCACCTATACCTGAATTCCACGGTCCTTCATTTGTAGCATAAGCAACATAGAGATTTCCCTTTGAATCAAGCTTCATTCTCTGCGGCATGAAACCTGTATTTCCGTTTTTTAACGGATTCCAGCTTTCACCGCCATCCTCTGAAACGAAGATATTGTCTTCTCCTTTTCTTGATACGGACGCATATATTCTCTGTGAAGCACCGTCCTTTTCTGATGATGAGTCGAAAAGAATACCGTTGATGCCATTTTCATTAGCTGTCGAAGTTACGGGAAAGCTTGCGACCTGTTCCCATGTTTTTCCGCTGTCTGTGCTTTTAAGCATTCCGCCTGTTCTTCCGCCGACAAAGATAACGCTGCCATTATTCGGGTCAACTGCTATTCTTTCACCGTTTCCTCTGCCCATTCCGTTTCCGTGAGCCTTGATCTTATCTGTTACATCAACAACATCGAAGGATTGGCCATAGTCATCAGAAACAAGAATTGCTGTTTTTCCGCCGCTGAAATATGATGTTCCTGCAAGAAGATAAAGCTTTGATGCGTCATTTGGGTCAACTGCAAGTCCGTCAATTCCAAGAAGGCCCTTGTCATCATCTGTTACCCAATAACTGAGTGATTTCCAATGCTGTTCCGCTTCATCCCAACGGTATGCACCGCCCACGTCTGTGCGGGCATAGTAAAGATTCTCTTCACAAGTGCTGAAAACGCCGGTAACAAATCCGCCTCCGCCTATCTCTACCTGACCGTAGCTCCAGTCAGAATTAGTAAAAACCTGCGCTGAATTATTATCAGCTGCATCGGTTACAGCAACTGTTGTTTCTGCTGCTTCTTTGTCCGCACCGCAGCCTGTGAGAATGCTGAACGCTATACAAACTGAAACAGCCGCAACGCCGAATTTTTTTAGTGCGCTGTATTTTTTCATTTTTTTCATCCTTTCACTATGTACATAAAAGCATAAGAAAACGTTTTCAAGATATTTCAATTATACAGCATTAAATGTACAAAGTCAATAACTTTCTTGCAATTTAACCAATTTTTTCATATATATTCTATTAAGTGATCATTTTTTTGCAAGTATCTCCTGCGTAACACCTATATCACTTTCAAGACAGTAATTCACGGTCACAATCATTCCATTTTCGCTTTCGCTAAACTCGATTTGCTTATCTATAACATCTATCTCTTTGTTTTCAAGAAAATTCTTTTCATATAAGCTTATCTTGCTTTCAAGTATAATTTTTGCCTGCTCCGGTGAATACTCAACCTCGTCAATTGTATACGGCTTTAGCTCTGATACCACAACTCCGACCGGAAGGTCAAGCCCGAAAACTTGAGCATATTTTATTTCTTCGCTGTACTCATAATCAAACTTTTCAGCCTTATTCAGATAAAGTGGAATACGCAGTCCGAACAGATAAAGTGATTTTTTCGTTTTAAGAGAGCTGTAATTTATCATACTGTCAAGATAAGGCTGTTCAAAAGTCACTTCCCTGTTGTATCTGCCAATTATCTCCCCCATGGCGTGAACAAAATAGTCATGGTCAAGTTTTCCATCAACCGTTCCGCTTATCAGTATATCCCCCTTTTGTACACCGTCATAAAGCATCGGGATAAGCATACCCTGGTATACGTTGCGTATATCCACTATCTGTGCATCGCAGGATGCGACAACATTACACGGTGTTGAACGTGGTATCATCTCCGGTTTTTCCAAAAGTTCACTTACATCAACAAGTATCCTGCAGCCCGATGAACGAATACCTACCCAGCTGAATGTATCAAGTGCAGTAATAATCTCCTGCTCCGATGCACGAAGGTCAAGTGAAGGAATAAATGCGCCTATCTTTATGCCGTAATCTGCCAGAATGCTTTTCACACGCTCGTCCGAAACGCTTTCGTTGCCGTAGACCTCTATTCTAAGCACAGTATTTGAAAAATAAAATACAAGCAGCACAGCAAGTATCAATCCTGCGGCGATACCAAGCCTTTTTCTATATTTTTCCGCAGTAAAAACAGGACCTTTCTTGTTTATTTCCTCAAACTGCGCTTTGTTATCAGCAGCAAAGGCTTTCAGCTCACCAAGATTGTACCAATCCACCTCTCCTGTCACGAACTTTCCGCCCTCAATACGCAAATTCTTCACAGCAAACCCTGTCGCACGAAGTTTATTGACAATATCGCCGCAATCAGCAGCGAACAGTTTAAAGGAAACATTTCCAAGCAGCTTTTTTTTCATAAAAACTATTTCTCCTACAATTTGAAAACTTATGCAGAACAGACTGCTCTTTTTACTCAAATTCGATCGAGGATATTTTTCCGTCTATCACAACACCGGCAGTATTGAAATCGGATATTCTTAGATCTTCTCCCCATACCTGAAGCGTCAGCGTTGAAGTTTTTAACCGCACATATACATCATTAAGTTCAATGATCTTTTTGCAGTTTTCTATCTCAAGATGCGTATTGTCAATAAGGTTCATATATGTATTAAGATAAAGCTGCTTTTTTAAAAACTTCGCTGTAACACAGTTATACATTTTTTTTGCCTTGACAAGCATTGTAAACTCCTCCGGATATACTTTGGCTTTATAAATTATATTAATAAAAAAACGGACATATACTTTTTATCGGAACAGTTTTCCATAAACTCATAAAGGGGTATCACAATGATGAAAAAAATATCGGGACTTTTGCTTTCGGCTACTGTTATCGCATACGCTGCGGCTCTTCTCTATTTTAATAAAGCTGTTTCCGAGGGTGTAATAGCTTCGGTCAAGGTTTGCATTAATGTTATTATCCCATCACTTTTTCCGTTCATGGTCGCTTCGGGTATAATAGTTTCATCAGATCTGTATTATAAGATGAGTGCGCCGTTTTCGCTTTTATCACGATATGTTTTCCGCATTAGGGCAGATTTATTTTCGGTTTTTTTGATCAGTTCGGTTGGCGGATATCCTGTCGGAGCAAAACTGCTTACGAATCTATATGAAAGCGGTAAAATCGACCGTCGGACAGCAGAAAAAATGCTCAGCTTCTGCTATATGGGCGGACCTGCATTCTTTATCGGTGCAGCAGGAATGAAGATATACGGCAGCACAGCTACAGGAATGATAATATTTGCAAGTATTATTATCTCAAATACCGCTGCAATGCTTTTATCAGGTTTAAGGTCACCTATTCCGCCTAAAGAAATACAGAAAAAAACGTTGAATTTCAATCTTGATGGTTTTGTAACTTCCATAAACTCGGGCGGATGTGGGATAGCAAAAATATGCGCAGCTATTCTTTTTTTTGCATCGATCCTTGCCGTACTTGAAGCTTCGGGGATACTTGACTTTCTCGCCGTTTTTATTTCCAAGCTTACGCATATCTCCCCTGACGTATGCAAAATTTTTCTGCGGTCTATCCTTGAGATCAGCAACATTTCAGATATCCCCTCCGACATATCCTTTATGCCTGTCGTAACAGCGCTGTTGTCATTCGGCGGTCTATGTGTGATAATACAGGTAGAAGGGATCATCGGCGGCAAATTGTCAACTAATAATTTCTTGATTTGCCGTATTGTCACAATGATTTTATCATATTTTTGCTGTAAAATATTAATATTAACTCTTGATGTATCAAATTATATACAAGTTTCCTCTATAAGTGGAGATATCGTTCAGCGAAATTCACCAATTCCAAGCTTATTTTTGTTAATTATGACAATTTTATTATTATCAAAAAATTTTATAGAAAAAAACAAAAAAATATGATATAATATATTTAATTGAAAATGTAGTCAGAACTCTCGAAAGGAAATGATTCTCAATGGCAAAAAAGAAATACTTCGGTAATAATATTCCACCTCGCTGTGAATATTGTACATACGGCACAAGAGCCAAGGACGGCGGCAAAGTTCTCTGTGAAAAGCGAGGTCTTGTTGACGGAACATCGTCATGTGCAAAGTATCTGTATTCTCCTCTTAAGAGAATCCCTGTAAAACAGCTTAATATTCCCGGAAACTTTGATGAGGATTAAAATTGAACAATAACATCCAAAAGCCGACAGATTCAGTTCTGTCGGCTTTTTGTATTATTTTTTTCGGTTATTTCCTCAGCAATTTCTTTAAAGATCGGGCCGCAGCTGACGTTGCCTGAAATACCTCCCTCAGCAAGAATCGTTACGGCATATTTTGGCGAATTGGACGGAAAATATCCCGTAAACCAACAGTTCATTACTTCTGTGCCATTTTCTCTGAACCTGCCCGTTTGTGCAGTAGAGGTCTTTCCTGCAGCATCAACAATATCCGAGCGTGAGCATGAATTATCGGTATCAACAACACCGTTCATATATCTTTTGAGTTTAATAGCTGTAAGGATGGAGATGACACGTTCGTTATCAGGATAGATCTCAGACGTTTCCTCACCGCTTTCGTCACGAATTCCTCTGATAAGCTTTGCTGTTGGCATCATTCCATTATTTGCAATAGTACAGGTCAGCCTGCATATCTGTATTGGTGTTGCTGTAAGCTTTCCTTGTCCGAATGAGAAATTTCCCTTTTCTGCCTTGACAGCCAACTCACGCTCGGAAGGGAGATATCCGCTTTGTGAAAACAATCCGTCTGCAAATAACGTTGATTCGCCAAAACCAAGCTTTTCTGCCGTATCATGAAGCAGCTTTGGCGAAAGGTTTTCGCTTAATGCTATAAAATATGGATTGCAGGAGCTTACCATTGCTTCTTCCATAGAGATTTCTCCATGTCCGCCCCATTTATGACAATTAAATATCTGTCCGTCAATATTAATTGAGCCGTCGCAGGTATAGCTGAAATCCTCGCTTATGCCTGCCTCAAGCGCTGCCGAAGCGGTGACAAGCTTGAAGATCGAACCAACGCTGTATGCAGAAAAAGCACGGTTCACAAAAGGCGAATCATCGCTTTCAAGACTTGCAGATAGATTTTCCGGATCAAATTCGGGGAAGCTTGCACAAGCGAGTATCTCCCCGCTTTTTGTGTCCATAACAACGACTGCGCCCTTATTGTATCCGGAGTTTCGAAACGCATTTTCGCATATAATTTGGATATCGCTGTCAAGCGTTGTAACTACTCCGCTTTTAAGTTCTTTAGGTATAGTTTTTTCGGAAGCAAGTCCTTCAAGTACGCAGCCGGTTGCATCAACACTAAATTCTGCACGGTTCTCTGTATAGCTGCTTCGCAAAATATCATCAAACGCAAGTTCAATTCCACATACCCCTTTGTTATCCGAAGTATATCCTATAACGTGACGAGCCGGCTGGGAGCTTTCTGTTCTGACATATCGGCGGAAAACAAGAACATTTCTGATATTTTCTGAAGTTACCCTGCAAAAAAACGGCAAATTGCCTGACATTCCTCTGTGAAATGCTTCGGCATCACAAGCATATTTCGCTGCTTCCAACGAATCAGCATCGTGTGGATTCAGAACAGCTATATATTCAACACTTCGGTTGTTGAG
>JBJEQL010000009.1:0-1598 GCA_051881735.1 Oscillospiraceae bacterium | reverse complement strand
GGAATTTCGATATTCCTGCGGCTTCCTCGAATATCTCACGGCGTTCGCCCGACTTTGCGGAAACAATCTCGGCAACTCGGCCCTGACCGATGATAGAATAACCGTCACGCCCAAGACCTGTATCCATAAAAAGCTCGCAGATATCTTTAAGTCTTACCTGTGCACCGTTTATCATGTACTCGCTTTCGCCGCTGCGGTAAAGCTTTCTTGTGACCGAAACCTGCTCGGACGGGATCTGTAAAATTCCTCTGTTGTTGACAATGTTGAGCGTTACCGAAGCAAAACCCATAGGCTTTCTAAACTGCGTGCCCGAGAAGATAACGTCCTCCATTTTTCCGCCTCGCAGCGTTTTTGAGGACTGCTCTCCGAGTACCCAGCGCACAGCGTCACCAATATTCGATTTTCCGCTTCCGTTAGGGCCGACAACTGCTGTTATGCCCTTGTCAAAGGTAAGTTTGATTTTATCGGGGAAGGACTTGAAGCCCTGTAACTCCAATGATTCCAGATACATTTATATGCTCCGTTTCAATTTATAATTTGTTCCGTGCGGATTTCGTAAAGCTCTTGTATGCTCTTATCCGCACATATCTTTATGTCAAATCCACGATTTTTAAAGTATTCTATGTTGCATTTTTTCTGCCCGACCGCCATGCTGACAGCTTTCGGGTGAACAAAAACCTTGTAGCTGCCTTTTTCACCAAGACTGCCTTCGATCGCCTTTTTAAAGCAAATCCCAAGACAGATCTCACGCATCGCAGGGTGATAATATCCTCCGACAGCCTGCTCTTCAACGCCTTCCGAAGCGTGAAGTCCGAGCCTTATTACCCTTATGCCATTCTCCTCGAACATCTGCATAAGCTGCGCACAAAGCTCCGCTTCTTCCTCAAAAGGAACAGTCTTATATACTCCGCTCTGATATAAGTCGGCAAGCTTTGTTCCGCCAAGTATCACAGTGGGGTAAATCCTGACCGTTTCGGGTGAAAGCTTTATTATCTCGCCTGCGGTGCAGATATCATCGGACGGACTTGCACCGTAAAGCCCCGTCATCATCTGCAGTCCAAGCTCAAATCCGCTTTCCTTTATAAGTGCAGACGCCTTGCGAATATCGTCCGATGTATGTCCACGGTCATTCATCGCAAGAACCTCGTCACGCATCGACTGTGCGCCGAGTTCAATCGCAGTAACGTTGTATTCCTTCAGTATGCCAAGGATTTCCGTATCTATCTTGTCGGGGCGTGTGGAGATCCTTATCCCTTTAAGGCCGTATTCTTTAAGAAATGGCTGTGCAGCTTCAAGCAGGGATATCATATAGTTCCTCTCAACAGCCGTAAAGCTTCCGCCGAAAAAGGCTATCTCCGTTCCGAGCGGTTCTTTCAGCTTAGGGCAGGCGTCTGCAAGTATTTTCGCTACCGCCGCAGCATCGGGTGGCTCTTCTGTGCTGCTTATAGTCCGCTGATTGCAGAACGAGCAGCAGTTCGGGCATCCCTTGTGCGGAATGAAAATCGAGATATTGCTGTGCGTCATACCTTGTAACCCATAAGTTCAAGCGCTTCCTTTGCAGCCATCTGTTCAGCCTGCTTTTTGCTGTGACCCTCGCC
>JBJEQL010000008.1:0-5992 GCA_051881735.1 Oscillospiraceae bacterium | reverse complement strand
GGTTGTACGGTTTGTGTGGTTATGCTTTAAACGGAGGATATATATATGAATAAAAATTTGCTTACACCCCCTATGGGCTGGAACAGCTGGGACTGCTACGGTGCGGCAGTTGATGAAGAAACAGTCCGCAAAAATGCTGAATTCATGGCAAAAAATCTTAAGCAGTATGGTTGGGAATATATTGTTGTCGATATTCAATGGAGCAATCCTACTGCGCCAAATCATGAATATCAGCAGTTTACTGAGTTGTGCATGGACGAGTATTCAAGGCTTATTCCTGCTGAGAACCGTTTCCCGTCATCAAAGGGAGGCAAGGGTTTTGCACCGTTGGCAGAGTATGTTCATTCTCTTGGGCTTAAATTTGGTATCCATATTATGAGAGGTATCCCACGTCAGGCTGTTCATCGAAATACAGCTATAAAAGGTACAGAAAGAACCGCCCGTGAGATAGCAAAAACTGACAGCATTTGTCATTGGAATACCGATATGTACGGCGTTGACCCGAATAAAGAAGGCGCAAAAGAGTATTATGACAGCTTGTTTGCATTATATTCGGAATGGGGAGTTGACTTTGTAAAGGTTGATGATATTGCCCGTGAGCTTCCGCATGAAGAAGCAGAGCTTGTTATGCTTTCAGAGTCGCTCCGAAGCTGCGGAAGAGATATGATACTCAGTCTTTCACCCGGTCCTGCGCTTATTGAAAAGGCTGAACTTTATAAGCAGACTGCAAATATGTGGCGTATAACAGACGATTTCTGGGATAAGTGGGAACTTCTGTATGCGATGTTTGAACGTGCTGAAAAGTGGTGTATCCACACAGGAGCAGGTCATTGGCCCGACGCTGATATGCTCCCGATCGGACCGATACTTCAGGATTATGATAAGTCAACACGCACGAAATTCACAGAAGCAGAGCAGATAACAATGATGACCTTGTGGAGTATCTTCCGTTCGCCGCTTATTATCGGCGGTGAAATGACAGGCTTTGATGATTTCACTATGAGCCTTCTTACAAATTCGGATATAATTGAAATGCATCATAATTCACGCCATTCACGTCCTGTTTACCGCAGATTCGAGGATGGAAACGAATATATACTTTGGACTTCCGTAAGCTCGGAAGGCGGATATTATGCTGCGATTTTCAATGCAGGGGATAATGACGGCGAAACAGAAATTGATCTCGATGCTGCCGAAATTTACGGCGATGTTTGCGGCAAGGAGCTTTGGAGCGGTGAGAGCGTAAGCGGAAACGGCAGGATAAAGGTTTCGCTTAAAAAGCACGGAGCAAAGGCGTTTTGCTTCCATAAAGCATAAAAAGTCAGTTAAACTAATATAATAGGGTATTGAAAACCTTCGTAATTTACTGTATAATAAAGACAGCTTATTAACGGAGGTTTTTGTTATGCCAAACCCATATCTTCCTGCCTGGGAATACATTCCCGACGGTGAACCTCGTGTATTCGGTGACAGAATTTATGTTTACGGTTCACACGATACTGCCGGATCGGATAATTTCTGCGATTATGTTTTAAAATGCTGGAGCGCACCGCTTGACGACCCGAACAACTGGACTTGCCACGGTGATATTTTCCGTGTTCACGATACAAGGGATTACTCATCTGACATTGCTGACAGCAGCGTGGAAAAGCGCCTTTTTGCTCCTGATGTTATCAAAAAAGACGGAAAATACTATCTGTATGCTTACATTGTAAACAGAAAGGGCTGCGTTGGCGTCAGCGACCGACCGGAAGGCCCATTCAAGCTTTTATCCGATTACAAATATACCGTTTCGGACGAAATATGCTGTAACGGTTGGTTTATTGACCCGTCCGTTTTTGTGGATGATGACGGTAAGGTATATATTTACTGCGGATTTGAACGTTCATTCCTTGCAGAGATAAACAATGAGAATATGTATGAGGTTTCGAATGAGGTCGAACATTTTATACCGTGTGAGATAACGAATGAGGGTGGATTTGACGAAGAGGAAAAGCTTTTTTATGAAGCTGCTTCAATGCGTAAAGTCGGAAACACATATTACATGATATATTCCCCGAAGCGTGGAAGCAGACTTGCTTATGCAACATCTGATTCTCCCGTTGGGCCGTTCACATATCGTGGATATATCGTTGACAACGGCGTTGATTATCCCGGCGGAAACAATCATGGTTCGATAGCCTGCATAAAAGGTCAATGGTATATTTTCTATCATCGTATGACAAACAATACGATAATGTCACGCAGAGGATGTGTTGAAAGAATAGAAATACTTCCTGACGGTTCTATACCAACGGTTGAGATGACTTCTCTCGGATTTGAAGAGTCGCTTTCGCCGTATAGAATTACAGCTGCAGACCTCGCTTGCGTTTTAATAGGCGGAGCTTTTATAACTGAAAGAAACGTTTTTGATCGTGTTATTACAAACATAACCGATGGAACAGTTATCGGCTATAAATACTTTGATTTCGGCGATGACTATGGCAGCAAAACAATGGATTTTGCTATGAAAATAAACGGTTTTGGTTGTGATTGCAGGGTGCATATCCTAATAGACGGTGAAAACGGTGAAGAAATAGGTCATGCCGATATCGGAAAAGACAGCGGAGTTGTTTCTGCGGTTGTAAAAAATGTTACCGGCAGACATTCTGTATTCTTTAAAATAACGACTGAATACAGCGGTTGGACAGGGGAGTATTTCAAAAACCGCTGCTTGTTTGAATTAAAAGAATTCGTGTTTACAAAGTGATTTGGAGGAATTGAAATGAAGAAAATAGCAAGCTTGTTTCTTTCGGTAATCTTTTTGGCGTGTGCTGCGATGACTGGCTGTGCGAAATCTGCTGACACGGGTTCAGACAATGGCAAGATGCGAACTGAGATGACATCGGCTCAATTTGCAGATGAAATGGGAATGGGTATAAACCTCGGCAACACTATGGAGGCATACTGGGCTGCTGACACAAGAAAATGTTCGGGCGCTTCGGTCATAGGCGAGAACAGAGCCGTAAATTATGAGACTTGCTGGGGAGCGATACCTACAACTCAGGAATGCATTACCGGAATGAAAAATGCAGGATTTGATACTGTTCGTATCCCTGTTTACTGGGGAAACAAAATGGAAGAGGACGGCAGCTTTACAATTAATGAATACTGGTTTGCAAGAGTTGATGAAATCATAGAATACTGCCGCAGCGAAGGCTTATATGTTGTAATAAACGTTCATCACTATGATGAATATATCATTAAACATTACAGCAAGGACGAAGCACTTGAGATCATGCAGAAGATCTGGAAACAGATCGCAGAGCATTACAAAAACTTCTCCGATTATCTGATTTTTGAGGGATATAACGAAAATCTTGGAACTGTTCGTGAGGGTGATAATTTCACCGATGATGAAAAGTTTGAATATGTTAATGAAATGAATAAAGTGTTTGTTGATACCGTCCGCAAGACAGGCGGAAACAACAAGAACAGAATGCTCATAGTTTCCGGCTACTGGACAAATATTGACCTTACGACTGACAGCAGATTTGTTATCCCGGAGGAAAAAACACCTGACAGAATAATGGTTTCGGTTCATTATATCGACAATGCAATGTATTGGACTAACAAGATCGGCGGCGAAGAATGGCTTGATTACAGCAGAGCACAATGTGAACTGCTAAAAAATGCGTTTACCGATAAGGGAATTCAGGTTTTCGTGGGCGAATGTACCTCAATATACAGCGATGACCGTTTTGCAGCAAATGCTGTACATACCGATTCGACAGAATGCCTTGAGATAATGTATGATATGATGGGTGAGTATGGTTTCATTCCCGTGCTTTGGGATGTGAACAACAATTTCTATTCAAGAGTTAACTATGAGATCATTTCTGAAACGGATAGAGAGTTAATAAAAAAGCTTAAAGAAAACTAAAAAAATATTGCACAAAAATACAGCTTATGTTATAATAAAACCAATATAACATTAAGGCTGTGATAAAATGAAAATAGGTTCGATCGGATATAATTATTCACACGGAGCCGACTTCGTTATGGACAGACCAAACGGAGTCGGCTGCTGTCTTTTCCTGCTTATAAAGGAGCCGGCAAATTTTGTTATTAACGGTGTTCCATGCCATGCAAAGAAGAATTCGTATGTAATTTTTACTCCGGAAACTCCTTGTATGTACAGAGCTGCAGAAGAACGCTACTGCGATGATTGGATGTATTTCGATATGGACGCCGCAGATAAAGCAAAATTTGAAAAACTTGGTTTACCGCTTAACACAATAGTATATGTTGGTGAAATTGAAGAGCTTTCAAAAATAATGCATATACTTGCTTTTGAGCATTACTCAGCTGAAATGCATCATAGTGAGATCGAGCGATGCTATGTTGAACTTTTGATGCTGAAATTAAGCCGAAGCAAGGCTGCATATTCTGTTTCCGGAGGAGAGTCGTTCAAAGAAAAGAATTATCGTCTTACACAGCTCAGAACGAAAATCTTCACAATGCCCGAAAGTGTTCCGGGAGTCGATGAAATGGCGGCAGAGCTTAATATGAGCCGTTCAGGTTTTCAGCATCTGTACAAAAGATTATTCGGCGTAAGCGTAATGAATGATGTTATAAAGGGACGGCTTGACAGAGCAAAACGCCTGCTTTCATCTACTAATCTGACAGTCAAAGAAGTGGGGGAGCGATGCGGATATACAAACGAGTTCAATTTTATGCGTCAGTTCAAGGAGTATGTCGGTAAAACTCCGACCGAGTACCGTAAAATACTATAATATATCAAAAACCGTATTTCAGTTTAGGTTTATCCTATTTGAAATACGGTTTATTTTTTACATATTGATGATCTGACTGCTTTCCGGAGAGTTTTCAATTATTCCGGTAATAACGACATTGAAAAGATCTTCCTGTTCGGAAAGGTCGTAGCATTTGTTGGAATCGATGATAGAAACTGTAGGGCGAAGCGGATTGTTCGGATGATTTTTGATAACGCAGCCTTTTTCTCCGTTGGAAAGCTGCACGATAGAACCTGTTGGGAACGGCGCAACCTTACGCAGAAAAGCACGGAGAATGTTTTCATCGAACTGTGTTCCCATTCCTGCCATGATGTATTCAATAGCTTCATTCGGCGGATTGGGCGTTCTGTATGGTCGGTTTGAGGTAAGCGCATCGTATACATCAGCAACAGCAAGAATTCTTGCATAAGGGTGAATTTCGCTTCCCTTAAGATGATACGGATAACCCGAACCGTCAATTTTTTCGTGATGCTGAATGATGCCTTTGTAAATGTTGTCGCTGACGATATGTCTTTCCTGAAGATGCTGTGCAGCATAAACAGGGTGCATTTTTACGATCTCAAATTCTTCGGGTGTAAGTCTTCCCGGCTTGGTGATTATCTCGACCGGAACAGAAACCTTGCCGATATCATGCATAAGACCTGCTGTACCTATTTCATTCAGCATAAAATTGTTAAATCCAAGCTCCAATCCGATCGCGATTGCCATGATAGCAACGCTCAAGCTGTGATGATAAGTGTAGTCATCGTACATTTTTATGTCAGCGATATTAACAAGGATATCCTTGTTGGAAGATAAGCTGTTGATAAGCTTCTGTGTAGTTTCGCTTATCTCCTCAACGTCCTGTTTGGAAACGCCCTTTTCGCTGTTCATGAAGTTATCCGCCATCTGATGGATACCGGATATTGCTTCCGCACGGATCTCCTGATTAATTGAGGAGATCACTCTGATTTTGCTTTTGTATGTATCAACATAAATTCCGTTTATCTCAGCGGCTTTAAGCTGGGTTATTGCCATATCGGAAAGAATATGTCCTGATTCAATAGTGTGCGCCTTTTGCGTTGCAACATCATAAAAGTTTACACTTCGTGCAAGACACATTCCGGGAAGAATATCCTCGATGTTGACAAATATCAGAATAATCACCTACTATAATAAATTTAGACGTTAAATCCATGACAAGCCAGCCATGGTTT
>JBJEQL010000007.1:0-27749 GCA_051881735.1 Oscillospiraceae bacterium | reverse complement strand
GACTTTCTCAAATAAGTTGAGTGCCTCTCCTCCGACACGCTGCGTAGGAGAATTCTTGTCGGCAAGTTCAGGATATTTTTCCTCAAGAGCCTTTAACTCCTGCATCATCATATCGTAGGTATAATCTTCAACCGACGGATTGTCCATCACATAGTATTCGTAATTATACTTTTCAAGCGTTGTTCTGAGTTCATTTACCCTATCAATAATACTTTGTTCCATAATTCACTCCGATAAAAAACGGATACAGTTTGATTATTCAAATTGTACCCGTTTTTAATGATTTTTATTAAGGATACGCTGATTAAAGTGAAGCATCATTTCGCCGTTTTGAGGAACTCTCAAAAATCCGTTACTGAGAGTGTTCCGAAAACGGCAGATACTATTTAACCAACGTTTCTTTGATTACTTCTTAAGCTTTACAGCAGCTTCAGCCTTCTCAGCAATATTTTCAGCACAAAGACCGAATTCCTTGAGAAGATCAACTGCAGGGCCGGAGTGTCCGAATACATCGTTTACGCCAACCTTTACTACGGGAACAGGACAGCACTCAGTCACAACCTCTGCAACTGCGGAGCCAAGACCACCTATAATGCTGTGTTCCTCTGCAGTTACGATAACGCCGGTTTCCTTTGCAGCCTTGCAGATTATATCCTTGTCAATAGGCTTGATCGTGTGCATATTGATAACTCTTGCAGAAATGCCTTTTTCTTCAAGAATATCGGCAGCTTTTCTTGCCTCGCCTACCATAAGACCTGTTGCAATAATTGTAACATCTTTACCGTCACGAAGCTCGATTCCCTTGCCAATTTCAAACTTGTAAGTATCCTTGTCGTTGAAATTCTCAACTGCAAGACGTCCGAAACGCATATATACAGGACCATTGAAGTCAAGAGCAGCCTTTACAGCAGCCTTTGTTTCAACATCATCGGCAGGACAGATGATAGTCATTCCGGGAATAGTTCTCATAAGAGCAATATCTTCGTTACACTGGTGGGTCGCACCATCTTCACCTACGGAGATTCCGGCATGAGTTGCACCGATCTTTACGTTAAGATGAGGATAACCAATCGAATTACGAACGATCTCAAAAGCTCTGCCTGCAGCAAACATAGCAAAAGAGCTTGCGAAAACCTTCTTGCCGGTTGTAGAAAGGCCTGCAGCAACGCCCATCATGTTTCCCTCTGCAATTCCGCAGTCAATGAAACGCTCAGGATGAGCCTTCTTAAAAATACCTGTCTTTGTTGCAGCAGCAAGGTCAGCGTCAAGTACGATCAAATCCTCATATTCATCAGCAAGCTCGGCAAGAGCCTCACCGTAGCTTTCTCTGGTAGCTTTTTTAATTACATCTGCCATGTTCTTAGTCCTCCAAGCTTTCTAATCTTTTGTTGAGTTCATCCATTGCCTGAGCGTACTGCTCTGCATTCGGCGCTGTACCGTGCCAGCCCACCTGATTTTCCATGAATGAAACGCCCTTACCCTTAACGCTCGACATAACGATAGCAACAGGCTTGCCATTGATCTTTTCAGCTTCGTCAAATGCTCTTTCAATATCATCGAAATCATGAGCATCCATAGTAATAACGTGCCAGCCGAAAGCTTCAAATTTATCGGTAATAGGCATAGGTGAGCAAACATCAGTGATCTTACCATCGATCTGCAGACCGTTGTTGTCGATAACAGCAACAAGATTATCAAGCTTGTTGTGAGCAGCAAACATTGCAGCTTCCCAAACCTGACCCTCTTCGATCTCACCGTCGCCAAGAATAGCATAAACCTTATATGCAGCGGAAGAAAGCTTTCCGCCGAGAGCCATACCTGCTGCAGCAGAAATACCCTGACCAAGCGAACCTGTGCTCATATCAATACCGGGTGTACCCTTCATATCAGGGTGACCCTGAAGCATTGCACCAATGTGACGAAGTGATTTAAGTTCGGATTTGTCGAAGAAGCCTCTCTCTGCGAGAACAGAATAAAGTGCAGGCGCACAATGTCCTTTGGAAAGAACAAAACGATCTCTGTCTGCCCACTTAGGATTCTTAGGGTCAACATTAAGCTTTGCAAAGTAAAGATAAGTCAGAACGTCGCTGATAGAGAGCGAACCGCCCGGGTGACCCGATTTTGCGTTAAAAACGCCCTCAATAACCCCCATCCTTACCTTGCAAGCTGTTTTTTCAAGCTGTTTTTTTATTGTTGCATCCATATTCATACCTCCGTATATTTTAAATGCTCGTTAAAGAACATTCATAACGTAATAAAGTGCTTCAGCAACCGCACCATTGTTACAGTCAGCCTTTGTAACCATACAAGCAACTTTCTTAACTTCGTCAAGTGCATTTGCAGGTGCAATCGGAATATCGGCATTCTGCAGCATCTCAATATCATTATCGAAATCTCCGCAAGCTGCAACAGTATAGCCATTTCGGTGATATATTTCAAGCATTTTTTTCAAAGCTGTACCTTTTGAACATCCACTCGGTAAAATCTCGTAAAAATACTTGCTTGAACGAACAAACGTGAGATCATCATAACCCATTCCATTTGTATAATCCATAAGTCTGTCGATCTCATCCGAATCAGCTGCAAACAGCACCTTGCACCAACCCTCCGGCGATATATCCTTTATATCAGCCTGCCGTGGTGTGAGATGCTTATAAGATATATCAATGTGATATTCTTCCTGAATACTGTACTGCGGAACCAATATTTCATCAGAAAGGTCAATTTCTGCTCCAACTTTAGGAAATTTTTCAAGTATGTCTTTAACCGCATCATAAGCCGAACGATCTACGAATTTTTGCCATGCAAATTTTTTTTCTTTACAGTCATAAATTCCTCCGCCGTTTAGAACAATAATTGGTTCATCAAGCTGAAGTTCTTCAAAATACTGCTCTGCCGACTGAAAAGCTCTGCCGGTTGCAACAGAAAATCTTCCACCAAATTTACGAAAATCGTAAATCGCATCAAGGTCGGATTTATTCAGCCGCTTGTTAGACGGAAGCAGCGTTCCGTCCATGTCAGTAATAAATATTACATTTGATAAATCTTTCATGAAATGATCCTATATTTTTTTCAGTTTATTTATAACAGACTTAAAATAGTCGGGAAGTTCGCTGTCAAATTCATAGTATTTGCCATCAATTGGATGAACAAATCCAATTTTCTTAGCGTGAAGGCATTGACCTTCACAGATTTTTGATACTTTTCCATAAACATCATCACCAAACACGGGATGTCCGATATATGACATATGAACACGAATCTGATGAGTTCTGCCTGTAAAGAGTTTAAGCTTTACAAGTGAATATCCATTGTATTCTTCCAAAACAGTATATTCCGTTTTAGCAGGTTTGGAATTTTTATCTGTAACGCACATTTTTTTCCTATCAACAGGATGTCTGCCGATAGGAGCTTCAATTAAGCCATTACTTTCCTTTAATCTTCCGCAAATAACTGCTTGATACTCGCGTGTAAAAGTATGAGCCTTTATCTGTTCGGCAAGTCCTAAATGAGCTTTATCTGTTTTTGCAACTATCAGAAGTCCGCTTGTGTACTTATCTATACGATGAACGATTCCCGGGCGGATAACTCCGTTGATAGATGAAAGCCTGTCCTTACAATGAAATAACAGCGCATTGACCAACGTTCCGCTGTAATTACCGGCAGCCGGATGAACGACCATCCCTTTTGGTTTATTAACAACGAGAAGATCATCATCTTCATAAACGATCTCAATAGGTATGTTTTCAGCTGTAACATCAAGTTCTGTCGGTTCTGGAACAATTACTGTAATAGCATCGCCGTTTTTGACCGAACAGCTTTTGCTGACTGTTTTTCCATTAAGTGTGACCTGACCTTCTTTTATCAGCTTCTGAAAGCTTGATCGTGTCAGATCAGCATAATTATCACTTAGCCATTTATCAATGCGTATCTGTTCGCCGTTTTCAAGATTATCGACCGTAAAGAAAAGCTCATCCATGCTTATTTTCCACCTTACTATCGATAAAGCAAATGTATATCACAATGCAAATCGCACCTAATACAACACAGATATCAGCAAAATTGAATATAGCGAAATCAAAAAGCCTAACTTCAATATAATCTATCACATAGCCAAGCCTAACACGGTCAATAAGGTTACCAATTCCTCCTGCAATAACAGCAACCACACTATAAACCAAAAAAGGATTTTTATTTTTATCCTTTATAATCCAAACAGTGAGTGCGACGATCAATGCAAGAGTAAAAAATATCAGAAACCAACGCGCGCCCTCAAAGCTGCTGAATGCAGCTCCCCTATTTTCAACATAGCGCAAACCGATAATGTCAAGGTCACCGAATTTAATAAGATCCCGTGTATTTACCTCGGCAAAAACAGTATCAGCCATGTAAAATTTTAAGAACTGATCGGCAGCAACAAGGAACACGATAACTACAATTGAAACAATTAACATAAATGTATCCGCAGCGCAGACCGAACAATGTCCGATCTGCGCCATTTTTCTATTACTTTAAAATTTTAGCAACTTCAGTTGCGCAGCGCTCACAAAGTGTAGGATAAAGAGCATTCTTTCCAACTGATTTGGAATAGATCCAGCATCTCTCACACTTTTCACCGTCTGCCTTTTCAACATCGTATGAAAGGTTATCGGTCATAAAGTCGCTCTTGAATTCGCCGTTTCCGCCATCTACAATCTCAACACCGGAAACAATGAATACTGTTGCAAGAATATCAGCATAGCTGTCAAGCTTTGCATGAAGAGTTGCATCACCATTTACATGGATCACAACCTTAGCTTCAAGAGATGCACCGATAAACTTGTCTGCACGCTTAAGTTCGAGTGCTTTTGTAACATCTGTTCTAAGCTGATAGATGAAATTCCACTTTTCAATGAATGCATCATCAACAGGAACATCGATAGGCTTAGGCATCTCATTCATCATAACGCTGCGAGTATCATCCTCTTCAGAATGAGGCATATACTTCCAGATCTCTTCAGCTGTAAATGCAAGAACAGGAGCAATAAGACGTGAAAGAGCACTGATAATGTAGTACATTGCAGTTTGAGCAGCACGTCTGTCAGCAGATTTTTCTCCGGTACAGTAAAGTCTGTCCTTGATAATATCAAGATAGAAGTTGGACATATCTGTTACACAGAAATTGTGTATACCGTGAACAGCAACATGGAAATCAAAAGCGTCATAAGCAGCTTTGCACTTTTCAATAAGCGCATTAAGACGAATCAATGCCCATTTGTCGATTTCATGGAGCTCATTTATCGGAACGATGTCATTTTTTACATCAAAACCTATATTATCACCGAGATTTCCGAGGATATAACGTGCTGTATTACGAATCTTCTTGTAAGTATCGGTGAGCTGTTTGATGATCTCGTTGGAAATACGGATATCAGCATGATAATCGGATGATGCAACCCAAAGTCTGAGAATATCAGCGCCATATTTTTCGGTTATCTCGCTTGGGTCAACGCCGTTTCCAAGAGATTTATGCATTGTCTTGCCTTCGCCGTCAACTACCCAACCGTGAGTGCAGACAGCCTTATAAGGCGCTCTGCCGTAAACAGCAGAAGATGTGAGCAGCGATGACTGGAACCAACCTCTGTACTGGTCAGCACCTTCGAGATATAGGTCAACAGGTGTGTCAAATCCGCGCTCTTCCATAACAGCCTTATGTGTAACACCGCTGTCAAACCATACGTCAAAGATATCAGTTTCCTTAACAAATTCGGTGCAGCCACATTCACACTTAAGTCCGTCGGGGATAAGATCCTTTACATCATGGATATACCATGCATCTGAACCCTCTTTGCGGAAAAGATCGGATGTTTTCTTGATAGTTTCATCTGTAACAACAGGCTTTCCGCAATCCTTGCAGTAGAATACAGGAATAGGAACGCCCCATGTTCTCTGACGGGAAATACACCAGTCACTTCTATCGCCTACCATGCCCTTGATGCGGTCTTCACCCCATTCAGGGATCCACTGTACCTTGCTGATGTTTTCGATAGCGTTATCCTTAAAGCCTTTTACAGAG
Source organism: Oscillospiraceae bacterium (assembly GCA_051881735.1). Taxonomy (GTDB): domain Bacteria; phylum Bacillota; class Clostridia; order Oscillospirales; family Ruminococcaceae; genus UMGS363. The sequence goes on along the minus strand of JBJEQL010000007.1, from coordinate 21,694 downwards.
CAAAACCACTGTTCTGTTGCTCTGAAAAGGATAGGATTCTTACATCTCCAGCAGTGCGGATACTGGTGGACGATTTTTTCAAGAGCAAACAAATTGCCGCTTGCTTCAAGATCCTGAGCAATGATCTTATTCGAATCGGTCGTTGAAAGTCCTGCATACTTACCTGCATCAGCAGTCTGAATACCCTTTGCGTCAACAGGAACAACGATTCCTATCTCAGGATATTTCTTGCATACTTCAAAGTCATCTACACCGAAACCGGGAGCTGTATGAACACATCCTGTACCGCTTTCAAGAGTAACATGATCTCCTACGATTACAAGAGAATCTCTGCCCATAAACGGATGAGCGGCGGTCATGTATTCAAGTTCCTTACCGGTGAAAGAACCTTCAGTTGTATATTCTTCGATCTTTGCAGCAGCCATCGTCGGTTTAACAAGTTCTGCTGCCATAATATAGTTTTCGCCGTTTGCCTTTACAACTGTATATTCATAATCAGGACCAAGGCAGATAGCGAGGTTGCCTGGGAGAGTCCATGTTGTTGTTGTCCAGATAACGAAGAATGTCTTATCAAGGTCAAGTCCCATAGCTGTGAACTTACCCTTGTCATCAGTAACCTTAAACTTAACATATATAGAATGGCATGGATCATTTGAGTATTCGATTTCAGCTTCTGCAAGTGCAGTCTGGCAGTCAGGACACCAGTAAACAGGCTTCAATCCCTTATAGATATAGCCTTTTTTATACATTTCGCCAAAGACTTCAATTTCATTTGCTTCAAAACCGGGCTTAAGTGTGAGGTACGGATCATCAAAATCTCCCCATACTCCAAGTCTTTCAAACTGCTTTTTCTGATTTTCAACCTGTGTAAGAGCATAATCATGGCAATGCTTTCTGAGTTCAACAGGAGAAATCGCACCCTTATCAACTCCGAGGGCTTTAAGTGCCTTAAGCTCGATAGGAAGTCCATGTGTATCCCAGCCGGGAATATACGGTGAGCAATAACCGTTCATGTTTTTATAACGAACTATAATATCTTTAAGAACCTTGTTGAGTGCAGTACCCATGTGGATATCGCCGTTTGCATACGGAGGGCCATCATGAAGAACATACTTAGGCTTTTCGCTGTTCTTCTCCATCATTTTGTAATACGTTCTGTTTTTTGCCCAATCCTCAAGCATTGCGGGTTCTTTCTGAACGAGATTGCCTCTCATTGAAAATTCCGTTTTCGGAAGATTGATAGTTGAATTATAATCCTGCGCCATTTGAATAAATCTCCTTGTATAAAGTAGAATATAGCAGCAAAAAAACGCTGCAGGTAGAATTACTTGTTCTGACCGAATCTGAGGTTGCCGAACTTACTTTCGCCGCTGGACTGTGTGCTTTCAAACGGGAAAGCAGCACTCGTTTTTTCTTTTTTTATCGAAGTATCAACAACTCTTGTTGCGTCCATATTTACGGGAGCAGGCTCAACCTTAGGCTGCTCAACAGGTTTCTCTTCTGCAACAGGTGCTGCAGGAACAACCGCATCCTCTTCCTCGTCATCATCAAACTCAGGAATAGCTGTGATCTGTTCAAGATGAGCCTTATACATTGTGAGAAGATTCTGCTTGAAATCGGAAACTTCCTGCTGCATCTTTGCAAGACAATGCTTTTCTTTTTCAAGCTGAACTCTTGTATTTCCAATAATCTCATCAGCCTTTACATGAGCATCGGCGATGATCTTTTCAGCATTTTCATGTGCTTCCTGAATTACTGCTCTTCCCTGCTTCTGAGCACCTATGAGAGCATCCTTCAATGCATCTTCGTCTTTTTTATATTCTCTTACGCTTTCGACAAGAACTTCGATCTTCTTTTCTATCTCTTCCTTGTCCTTCTGCATCTGAGTTATCTGCAGAGCAATTTCACGAAGGAAATCGTCAACTTCCTCCGGTTTATAACCGGGTCTTGTCTGCTCAAATTTCTTATTGTTGATATCCTTAGCTGTAAGCATAATTTCACCTCTAAATATATTTTTTAACCGTTATATGGATTCTGTCCTTTTTTGTAACACCGTTAATACCACTTAAAACAAACTTGCCGAACCCTCTTACCGAAAAAACATCACCGCAGTTCATTTCGTGGCTTACAGAAGTGCTGTTTTTACAGTTTAGCACAACATTGCCGCTTTTTATCAGCTGAGCGGTTTTCTCTCTGCTCAGTCGCAGCGCAAGACTTAAAACACAGTCTGTGCGTAGTGATGAAACAGTTCCCGAGATATCTTTAAAATTCTCGTTAAATTTTATTTCCGGCGATAATGTTTCGCTTATTCTTACACCTTCTGAGCCAATTTTCTTTACTTCATTAAGTATTGATCCAGCTACGGTATTGTAAACAAAGGCAACGGTATAACCATCATTTACGATAATATCCCCGACCATATTCCTGTTGATACCACAGGACATAAATGCCCCGAGAAAATCACGATGAGAAAGTTTGCACTCTTCACGATACTTTATTTCCAACGCAGTTATCGGGAATTCCGATTCATCACACTCGGAATAAGGCGGAAAAACGCCGAGAACACACCGTGACGCACCCTCAAATCCGCCGTAAAATACGAAGTTTTCGAATCCGATGTTTCCGAGAACTGAACGTGCGATATTTTCTTGGTTATCGTCAAGAAATGCGGTAAAACGGACAATATGTTTTCTTTCACATATCTCAGCGATATCTGCTGTATGTGATGCAAACAGCCTGTCCTCATCTGACAGCCTGTCAAAATATGCACCAGATAGTTTCATCAGATAATAACGCCGTTGTTTTCAAGCTCTCCTACAAGATCTTCACCTACAAATCCAACATTGTACGGAGTGATGATGAATGTATTATTTGCAACAGGCTTGATATTACCGCCGTTAGCATAAGCAACGCCGCCGAGAAAATCGATGATTCTTCTTGTAACATCGGGAGTTGTGGATTCAAGGTTAAGAACAACAGTTTTCTTTGAATTGAGGTGATTTGCAATTTCCTTTGTATCAGCAAAAACTTCAGGCTTAACGAGAATGACCTGAAGCTGGGCTGTTGCACTGATGTTTACAACTCTGTTTGTCTTTGCATCGTCATCTCTGTCATAATTATTAGGCTGTTCGTTTACATAATCATCGGAACGATCGTCTTCCTCAGGACCCATTCCAATTGCCTCTTTAATAGTATCAAGAAATCCCATAGTATACATCCTCTCTTTTATTTTCTGGCACCAAAAATACCGGAACCAATTCTAACTATATTTGAACCATATTTAATGGCTTCAACGTAATCTGCGGACATTCCCATTGATAAAATGTCCATTGATACGTTTTTAACATTTTTATTTCCTATTTCATTGAAAAGTATCTGCATCTTTTCAAAATAGGCTTCGGATTTTCCTTTCGGCGGAATTGTCATCAATCCGCATAACTTAATTCCCTGCAGTTCAGACGCACCATATATAAGCTCGTCCAACTTTTCAGGTAAAAATCCAAATTTTGATTCTTCTCCACCGATATTCACTTCGGCGAGGACATTCATTACCTTTCCGTTTTTAACAGCAGCCTTGCTGATCTCATTTGCCAGCTCAAGACTGTCAACCGAGTGGATACACTCAACGGAATTTATGATATATTTTATCTTATTGCTCTGCAGATGTCCTATAAAATGAACCGCCGCAGGCTTATAGATATCCTTTTTTTCAAGGTATTCCTGAACTCTGTTTTCACCGAGAAGATCAGCACCGCAGTCAATGACATCATTGACAATCTCTGCCGGAACTGTCTTTGTAACGACCATAAGTCGAACAGATTCGGTATTTTTTCGATATTTTGCTTTTGCATCCTGAACGTTATACAACGCTCTCTTGTATTTTTCGCAAACTTCGTTATTCATTTGCTATATCATCTCCGTTAGTTTCTTCCGCTGCCGCAGTTGTCGTTTCAGAAACCGAAGATCCACTTGTTTCCGATCCTGTATCCGAAACAACAGTACTTCCTTCCATCACCTCGGCAGGAATCTCACCGTTAAGGATAATATCCTCATAAACACTTATGTAATCTGTGTCTGAAGTAATTGCAGACAGGAGATAATCATCACATTCATATATTACATCAACTTTTTTAAAGGCAATTCTCTGTCCCAGAAGAACATAAACGCCTTTTTCGTTGTTTTTGTTAAATCTGATAGCCTCTCTCGGAACTTTTATTCCGTTAAAATCATCAAGAATGATCTCTACTCTTTCTGTGCGATACTGAACAAGGTTAAAATTCAGTTTTTCACAGGATAAAACAATTACATTTTCCGCCGGATCGTCGGTTTCGATAACATCAATGATTTTTGCGTCAAGCAGGTCAGGCGTTGATGAGAGCTTAACCTTGACCTCTTTCCCGGGATTAAACGATGCAGCCTTCGGGTCAACTATTCCGACAAGGTTCCATTCATAATCATCAACTATCTTTCCGACAGCCCGCTTTGAAACCTTTGCAGCATTATATCCATCGTTTTCAACAACATTCTTAATATCATCTGCTGTAATAGAAGAAAGGTTGTCCGTTGAAAAAACATCCTCATATCCGTCAACATAGCTGATGAAATATCCCGAATTAGGAACTGTAATAATATCAATAGGGTTATTCTGCTTTGATTCAAGCAGCTTTATCTCCTTTTCAAGCTGTTCGATACGGCTGTTATAGTCAGTTTCCTCGCCTATGACGATCTGATAGATCCCCATAAGCATCTGGAAATTGTCGCTTTCCGTTTCAAGCGATGCCAGATCATTTTTGGCGGCAAGCGTCGTAATTGTACGGTACTTTTCATCAATAAGGCCGGATATGAACTCAGGCTGTGCAACAACGGTCGTTCCGGGATTTTGTTCTTTTTTCAGGATCTCAACCTCGGATCTGAGTTTTTCTATCTGCTGATTGATATAAATATCATCGCTGCTTTTGTAAACATACGCAACAACAGAATCTTTTGCAACCTTGCTTCCGTCCGGAGAAGGATAGCTCAGAACTCCGCTTTTCCCACCGCTGACAACAGTTTCATTCCTGACATAAACGCCATTGAATGTAACCTTTTCAGCCGAAGAATAAACCGTTGCAGTTTCGGTCTTATATTCATCCTCAAAAACCTGAACGACCTGATGAAAAACAGTAACAAGTAAAAATATCGAAAGGATAAGAACAAGAACTTTTCCTGTAATTGTATCCATTATAGATCTCCCGACTTATAATTACTGTTCAGAATCAAGAATTGGGATAGGCTTACTTGGCACGATCGTGGAGATAGCATGCTTGAAAACAAGCTCCTGCTTGCCGTCACAATCAAGGATCACAGTATAGTTATCAAATCCTTTAACGATACCCTTGAACTGGAAACCATTTGTAAGGATAAATGTAACATAAATCTTCTCTTTACGAGCCTGATTGAGAAAAACATCCTGTAAATTCATATTCTTATTCATAGCATACACTCCTTAAAATCATGCACACCAGTTAACAATTTGTTAACTTTCAACCTTGCATAACAATCCTTTCATACACACAGTATATTATATCACAAAATTTCTGTTTTGGCTACTATTTTTTTACATTCTGCAATAATTGTACTAAATGCTGTATCTTCTGCAATTTCAACCCACTCAATTCGTTCATCTCGACGAAACCAGGTAAGCTGCCGCTTGGCATAATTCCGTGAATACTGTTTTATTTTGTCGATACATTCTTCTTTCGTCTTAACATTCTCGAAATATGGGATAAATTCTTTATATCCGATAGCTTGGCAGGCAGTTCCAAGCTTTTCGTTTTCATATACAGCACGGCATTCTTCAATAAGACCGTTTTCAAGCATCAAATCGACTCTCTTATTTATTCTTTCATAAAGAACGCTTCTGTCCTTGTATGTCAAGCCGATAATACACGCATCGTAAAGCGATTCCTGCATACGGTTTAACTCTTTATGGCGGCTGAACGGTATCCCTGTCACTTCATAAACTTCAAGTGCACGGATTATTCTTACCAGATTTGCAGCAGGTATCTTTTCGGCAGCTTCGGGATCAATCTTTCTAAGCCGTTCAAGCATTTTCTCTCCGCCAAGTTCGGCAGCTTCTTCCGAAAGCCGTCTGCGAACGCTGCCGTCAGTCACCGCATTGTCAAAATTGATATTGTCAATGAGTGAGGAAACATAAAGTCCTGTTCCGCCTACCAAGATCGGCAGCTTTCCCCTTTCGGCGATTTCAGATATCTTCTGCTGTGCAAGCTTTACATATTCAGCTACACTGAATGAAGCTGTCGGTTCAAGCTCGCTTATTAGATGATGCGGTATCCCCTGCATTTCATCAACGGTAGGCTTTGCCGTCGCAATATCCATTCCTTTGTAGATCTGCATTGAATCAGCAGAAACCACTTCTCCGTTATACTCTTTCGCAAGAGCTATCCCAACTGCGGTTTTTCCCGAAGCTGTCGGTCCGACAACTGCTATCAATGGCTGTTTTTTTTCCATCAGACAATTCTCCTGAACTGCTTATCAAGCTCATATTTTGTAATTTTGAACATAACAGGTCTGCCGTGAGGACAATAGCGAATATTTTCATTTTCAAGGAGAGTTCGGACTATCTCCGAAAGCTCCATAGGACTGTTTTCATCATTAGCTTTTATCGCTGCCTTGCAGGCGAATGTATGATACATATCATCAAGAATGACCGGAAGCGGATTGCTGCGGTTATTTCTGAAATTGTCCGCAAGTTCGATAACAAGGTCAGCAGGATCGCATCCATCAAGAATTGCAGGTACGCCGTCAACACTGACCGAAGTATTGCGGTTTTCCTTAAATGAAAAACCAAGCTCAAAAGCAGTCTGTTTGTTCTGTATCAAAGCGTCAAACTCGTCATTTGAAAGCATAACATCAACCGGCTCAAGCATCATCTGGCATTGAAGGTTCTGTTGTCCCGATTTAAGCTTTTCAAATAAAATACGCTCATGTGCTGCGTGTTTATCGATGATTATTATCTCTTTATCAACCTCGGCAACAATATATTCTTTGAAAGCCTCACCAATTATACGGAAGAAAATCTCTTTTTTCGGCTGTTCAATGATTGGCGCTGCAGACTGCGTGAGCTGTTCATTTATATACTTATATCTGCCGCTGTGCTCCGGAATTTCGGGCTTTCTATCCGTTGGCATATCCTCCGGCGGATCTACTGTATATGGTATATCGGTCTGAAAGCTTTCATTACTCGAATCGTTATATTCAACCTTAACCGTAACATTTTTCTTTGGCTCGGTATATTCAAAGTTATGTTTTGATTCAGCATTCTGATTTGAATTAAATTGAACATTGTTGGAATAATTGCTGCCAAAAGTGTTGTTTCGATAATCAGCTGAACTATTTACATTTACTGAAGCTGTTCCGACGGTGGGGATATTTTCTCTTCTTCCTACGACTTCGTTAACCTCGTTTATTCTAACGCTTTCTCTCTGTCCAGGCTGTTCCGTTTGCTTTTCGATATCAAACATAAGCTGCTTTCCGATGTTATAGCTTTCGGGAAGCGGTTTGGTATAATCGGGAACAGGTTGTTTTATCTCAATGGGCATCGGCTCGGAATTATTCTGGATAGCAGTTTTGACCGAGAAGAAAATGCTGTCATGAATAAGCCTGTCATCATTGAAACGAACTTCAATTTTTGCAGGGTGAACGTTGACGTCAAGCATCACAGGAGAAACTTCCATAAGCAGAACACAGGCAGGAAATTTCCCTTCCATAATGCTGTTCTGATAAGCTTCTTCGAGTGCGTATGAACAGATATATGATTTAACATATCTGCCGTTTACAAAAAAATACTGGAAATTGCGCTTCGGTCTGCCTTTAAGTGGCTTGACCGTAAAACCTTGTATCTTTACACCGTTTAGCTTATATTTGACCGGAATAAGTGACTCCGCAAAATCCTTACCCATGACGGAATATATCGAAGAATACAGATCACCGTCGCCCGGTGTAAAGAAATCCTGATGATTATTACGAATGAACTTGAATGCTATTTCGGGGTGAGAAACTGCGATCTTGCTTGTAATATCTGCGATAGCATTTCCCTCGGCAACATCTTTTTTGAGGAATTTCAGACGTGCGGGAACATTGAAAAAGATATCACGAATAATGATAGTCGTTCCGTCCGGGCAGCCTGTCTGTTCATTTAGCTTTTCTTCCGAACCTTCAATGATATAGTGTGTGCCATACATACTGCCCGAAACCTTGGTCAGTACCTCTACCCTTGCAACTGCGCAAATTGAAGCGAGCGCTTCTCCACGGAAACCGAGAGTATTGATGCTGTTTAAATCTTCCTTTGAACTTATCTTGCTCGTTGCATGACGCAGAAAAGCCAACGGAACATCTTCCGGCTCCATTCCGCAGCCATTATCGGTGATGCGGATGTATGAAATTCCTCCGTTTTTTATTTCAACGGTGATATTATCTGCGCCGCTGTCAATTGAGTTTTCGATAAGTTCTTTTATAACAGAACTTGGTCGTTCGATAACCTCGCCTGCGGCGATAAGTTCAGAGGTTTCCTTCTGAAGTAGATTTATTCTTCCCATTTTATCTCCATTTTACAGTGAATCGCAAAGCTCTTTAAGGAATTGCTTTGCCTCTTCTCCGCTGAATTCGTCAGCGTTGGTTTTTCTCAATCTGTCAAGGATGATTTCATCATTCATTGCGCCAAATGTTATCTGCATATCGTTGTCATCATTTTTACGAAGCTTTTCGTCTGCCTTTTGCTTTTCCATTTCGGCAAGTATTTCTTTTGCACGATTTAAAACCTTATTTGGCAGTCCTGCAAGTTTTGCGACTTCGATTCCGTAACTGTCATCAACTCCGCCAGGAACGATCTTGCGCAAGAATCTGATATCTTCCCCTATTTTTTTTACTGCAACACTGTAATTCTTTACGCCGTCAAGCTGATTTTCCAGCTTTATAAGCTCATGATAATGCGTCGCAAACAATGTTTTACAGCCAAGAACACGTTGGTTTGCTATATACTCCGCCACTGATGTTGCAATGCTGATTCCGTCGAATGTCGATGTTCCTCTACCAACTTCATCGAGGATAACAAGGCTTTGCTTGGTGGCGTTTTTGAGTATGTCAGCGACCTCGCTCATTTCAACCATAAATGTTGACTGACCTGCAGTAAGATCATCAGATGCTCCAACACGGGTGAAAATTTTGTCAACGATCGTTATTTTTGCCCTCTTTGCAGGTACGAAGCATCCTATCTGCGCCATAAGCGTTATAAGTGCTACCTGACGCATATATGTAGATTTACCGGACATATTCGGACCTGTAATTATCTGCATACGATTGCTGTTCATATCGAGATAAGTATCATTGGGAACATATACCTCATCTTTAAGCATAAGCTCGACAACAGGGTGTCTTCCGTCAACGATATCTATAACACCGTCAATTGCAATATCTGGCTTGGTGTATTCATTTTTCAGAGAAACATACGCAAATGAACAAAGAACGTCCAACTGTGCAACAGCCGAAGCTGTTTCCTGAACTCTTGTTATCTTTTCAACAATAAAATCACGGACTTCGGCAAAGATATTAGCTTCAAGCGAAAGGACCTTTTCGTTTGCGCCGAGTATCTCATTCTCATACTTTTTAAGCTCTTCCGTAATAAATCTTTCGCAGTTCGCAAGCGTCTGCTTTCTTATGTAGGTATCGGGAACAAGGTCATAATACGACTTTGTGACTTCAATGTAGTATCCGAAAACACGATTATAGCCTATTTTCAGATTCTTTATACCTGTTCGGTCACGTTCACGCTGTTCAATTTCATCAATAATGCCCTTTCCGCCGCTTATGATATGACGAAGATTATCAAGTTCAGCATTAAAGCCGTCCTTGATAACACCACCTTCCTTTGCAGTTATCGGCGGCTCATCTACGATTGCTCTTTCAACAAGACCGGAGATATCTTCGAGTGTATCTATCTTGCTGTTTAGTTCGGTAAGAAGCTTTGATGAGAATTCTCCAAGTATCTTTTTTATCTCTGGAAGCTGCAAAGCGGTCAGCGACAATGATTTAACATCACGGGGAGTTGCTGTCTTATACATTATCCTTGTCATAAGACGTTCTATATCGTAGACCTTTGAAAGAGCGTCTGAAAGCTGCTGGCGGAGAACGGATTTTCTGCAAAGCTGCTCAACTGCATCAAGACGATTAGTTATCACAGCAAGTTTTACAAGCGGCTGTTCAATATAAGATTTCAAAAGGCGCTTACCCATTGAAGTATTTGTATGGTCAAGCACCCATAAAAGACTTCCCTTTTTCTCCTTGCTGCGCATCGTTTCGGTAAGTTCAAGATTTCTGCGTGCAGTATAGTCAAGCTCCATAAAGAAATTATCGTTATAACGCTTGATCTCTGTGAAACGACCGACAAGTGTTTTCTGCGTGTCGTAAATATATCCGAAAAGTCCGCATACGCAGTCAGCTTCGATCGTTCCTTCATGCAGCGAGATCTCGTCAAGGTCATCAACGTTGAACTGTTTTAAAACGATATCCTTTTTATCGGAAATATCAAAATCCTTGTCATCGAGCAGCTGTACCGAAACGTTCATCTTCGTGCGGATAAATTCCTGAACGCTTTTATAATCAAGGAATCTCTCATTAAAAAGAATTTCAACAGGTTCAAAACGAACCAGTTCGTTTATAACTTCTGCTTCGATATTTTTTGAGGATTTGTTGAAAAGATGAACCTCACCGGTGGAAATGTCTGCAAAACAAAGAGCGCAATTCTTATCTGCTGCATAAATCGCAGCAATATAGTTATTCTTGGATTCGTCAAGCAGATTGCTTTCCGTAACTGTTCCGGGCGTAACTATCCTTACAATATCACGCTCAACAATTCCGCCCTTTGCATCCTTAGGGTCGGTGAGCTGTTCGCAGATTGCAACCTTATATCCTGCGTCAATAAGCTTTTTTATGTATAATTCGCTGGCATGATAAGGGATACCGCACATCGGCGCACGTTCCTCAAGTCCACAGTCACGGCCGGTAAGAGTCAGTTCAAGCACCCTTGAAGCCAAAAGAGCATCATCAAAAAACATTTCATAGAAATCACCGAGTCTGAAAAAAAGCAGAAATCCCTTGCATTTTTCCTTGACAGCAAAATACTGTTTCATCATCGGCGAAAGCTTTTGCATATCTATTTCCACAGAATTATCCTCCGTTCAATTAAATTATAAATCCTTATTTCAGACAACAGCATTATCTCAAATAAAGATTTATGACCTGCTTAAAAAAACAGGTCAAAACCTTTTTAACAGCTTTAGTGGCATCCACCGCAGGCAGAGCAATCTCCGCCGCAGTTAACGCTGACTTCTTCACACGGACAGGTCAGAGGATCTTCTCCGTTTGCGGAATATGTTATTATCATATTGATCTGATTAAGAAGACCGTCCATATCTGCTTTGGCTTTATTGTAGTTCATCATATTCTCATTAGCCATGATAGTGCCGTAAAGCGACTTGATAGCGTCATCAAGCTCGGAAAGGCGCTCTTCATTCTTGGTTTCTTTTGAAACCTCAGCATTGAGCTGCATACGCTTCATATTGAACTCGTTTATCATATCCTGAAGATTTTCATCCTTGTCGTTCGCTTCCTTTGCAGCATAATAAGCGGAATAACGCTCATCCTGCTGGATAAGAACTCCAAGTTCTCTTGCTTTTTCAATTACGTTCATTTTAATGACCTCCAAAATGGTATTTACTTATATTATCTCACCGCTGACCGCCCAGTTGAACGTTTTGGTGATCTTTACTTTTTTACGCTGACCGATAAGCGATTTATCTCCCATAGCTTCAACGATAATGAATTCGTCGCTCTTTCCGGTCACAAAGCCTTCATGCTTGCTTTCAGCGTCAAATAAAACTTCAAGCTCACGTCCCAAGAAACGTTTATAATGTTCTGTTGATACTTCACGCTGTGCAGCAAGAAGCTCCGTCATCCATTTACTTTTATCTTCATCGCTTGTGTTATCTATCATTTCCGCAGCCTTTGTTCCGCTTCGCTTAGAATAGATGAACGAATATATGTTATCAAATTTGACCTTTTCGACTATTTCCTTAGTTTTCAGAAAATCCTCATAAGTTTCATTCGGAAATCCGACGATTATATCCGTTGTAAGTGAAAAATCGGGCGATTTGCTGCGAACATATTCGACTGTTTCCATATATTTTGCCGAGGTATATTTGCGGTTCATCTTTTTCAGTATCTCATCGCTTCCCGACTGAAGCGGAAGATGAAGATGCTTGCATACCTTGTCACATTCAAGTATCGTATCAATCAATTCATGCGTACAATCCTTAGGATGCGGCGACATAAACCTAATTTTGAAATCGCCCTCAATTCTGTTTATCCTGCGAAGAAGCTCGGAAAAACCGATTGGCTCTTTAAGTCCTTTGCCGTAAGAGTTTACATTCTGTCCAAGGAGCATGATCTCTTTATAACCTTTATTGGCAAGTTCGCGGATCTCTGCAAGGATATCCTCCGGCTCACGGCTCTTTTCTCTTCCTCTGACATAAGGAACAATACAGTATGAGCAGAAATTATCGCAGCCGTACATTATCGGAACACCTGTTTTAAAGTTGCTTTGACGCACAGATGGTATTTCAAGCGGAACAGGACTATGCTCGTCCGTATCAAATACGAACTTACGCTTTGTCAGAACTTCATATAACAGATGCGGAAGCTCGGAAAGAGCGTGTGTTCCGAATATAAGATCAACCTGCTTGTAGGTGCTGCGTATCTTTTCAACAGTCTTTTCCTCCTGAGCCATGCAGCCGCAAAGACCAATTATCAGATCAGGATTTTTTTCTTTAAGATGTTTAAGCTCGCCGATCATGCCGTAGACTTTGTTTTCGGCATTTTCACGGACGGCACAGGTATTATATAAAATCAACTGTGCGGAATCAGGCTCGGATGTTATTCCGTATCCGCAGCTTGAAAGCAGACCTAATATCCGCTCTCCATCGCTTACGTTCTGCTGACAGCCGAAGCTATGTACATAGCAAAGCGGAATCTCGCTGCTTTTGCTTAACAAGTCCTTAATTTTTTCAATATATTCGGTCAAAACGGTATCTCCCCTCGGTACTAAAGGATATTCTGATAAATTGTTTTCACATATAATCAGCTTTTCCCTAATCAGATTATATTATACCACTTTTTTGCCGAAATTGCAACCGAAAACATATATTTTTCACATATAAAAATGCAGATAAAATGCACAGACCATAGGTTCTGCAAATTATCTGCATTTAATTATTTTATATCGCTGTCACTCAGAGTCACAGTCGCATTTATTTTTTTCGCAGCAACCGTATTTGGTGGAATCAGATGACGGCTGAGGGAAGAACTGTTCTGACGGGAATTCAAGCTTATCAAAAACATCGCACGGTGATTCGCTTGTATCGGTGAGTGAGCAATCCTTGCATGGGATGCAGTAATCATAAGCAGGAACGATTATCGATACAGGGCGTGAAAGCTGAATTATCGAAAAAAGTCCAAGTGAAACTGCAAGTGCTCTTTCGGTTTCATGCGGTTCGGGACAAGGTGGGCAGCAAGGCGGCGGACACGGCGGTCTGCACGGATCGTGGCAAGGCGGCTTATCTCCTCCGGGTTTATACTCTGAATCGTATTCTTCATTCATCGGCTTAGGCGGCATAACGTCATGACACGGCTTAGGATGCGGCTTCTTTTTCTTTACTGTGATAAACTTTGAATCAAGTGCGATCGGATCAAGAACACGAACTGTAGCCTTGGGCATACTTGCTGTTTTGCAGCAGCATCCGCATTCGCTGCATTCCGGATCAGTTGGAGTAAGATCCTGTTCGCTTGTAAATACTTTGGAATTGCCTTCGCTGCCGTACAGAATAACTCTTTTATTCCATAAAGCTGTTCCGCAAAGAACCGTTCCTGTCTGCGTTTTACACATACCGTGACAAAATGCTTCAGCGGTGATCTTAAAACGATAGGTAATATCAACTGCATAATATCCCGTTTTAAACGGAACGGAATCTACTGAAATGCAGGTAACTTCAACCTCAGCGCAGCGTGTTCTCACAATGTCCATATCATCCGTAATGGGATCGGATCCGGCGGTGAGAGTTATCGGCAGATCGTAGATACAATCACGGTCTGAGCAGCTGTCAAAGATCCGCTGAACATCAACGCATACTGCTTCTTTGAAGCAGTCATTCATTTCGCTCATAAAAAACCTCCTGTAAATAATTTTAAAGTAAAGGAAGAGTTTTTTCCTTATAACTTCAATACATATTATTCACAGAAGGCAGAAAAGGTTACTTATTTAAACAAATAATCAGCTGTTCTTATCAGTTGTATGGAAAGTTTTAAGGTTGCCGATCTTTTCGTTGCGTTCGGACAGAACCTTTTCAACATCGCTCCATTCAAGTCCCTGATTAACGCAGAGAACCATAACATGATAGATAAGGTCGTTTATCTCGTTCATAAGCTCATCATTATCGCCGTTCTTAGCTGCGATAACAGTTTCGGTAGCTTCCTCACCGATTTTCTTGCAGATCTTATCCACACCCTTTTCGTAAAGATAGCAGGTATAGGATTTTTCGGGAGCGTTTCCTTCATCAAACGCTTTTTTGCGAAGCTTTAAAACTTCAAATATTTCTTCATAAACTGTCATGTTCAGTTTCCTTTCTTTTCGTTAAGATTTATGAGTTTCATTGTGTCCATATCAAGCTCACGATAATAGCAGTTGTTTGCAACGCCGTTATAACTTGTATGGCATATATTACCTTTATCCGGTGTCACCTGAAAAACAAGCGAATTCTGTTCGCAGTTGACAAAAATATGATTCAGAGTAAAGGTATTACCCGATTCTGCACCCTTGAACCAAAGCTGATTGCGCGATGTACTCCAGAAAACGGCTTTTTTAAGACGGATTGATTCCTTTAATGCTTCCTCGTTTATATATGCAACAAGGATAACCTCTTTTGTAAGTATATTCTGCACCGCAACGGGGATAACCTTGTTTTCTGCGGAAATGCTTCCGATCTTATCCCAGTCGAGCATTAACTCGTTTGTTTCTTCAATAAGTCCCATGTTTATCTCCATTTTATACCATTCTGACAGGAATATTATGCTTCTGCATTTCTTCCTTGACCTGTCCGACTGTCAGCTCCTTATAGTGGAAAAGCGAAGCTGCAAGTGCCGCAGACGAATTCGTCTTTTCAAACACTTCGGTGAAATGTTCAAGCTTTCCGCAGCCGCCGCTGGCAATGACAGGTATCTTAACAACGCTGCAAACGGCATTGAGCATATCAAGGTCAAATCCGCCCTTTACGCCGTCTGTATCCATTGATGTGAGAAGGATCTCACCTGCGCCGAGTTCTTCAGCTTTTCTTGCCCATTCAACAGCGTCTATACCCATATCAATTCTGCCGCCGTTGATAACAACTGTATAATGTCCGTCATCACATTTTTTAGCGTCTATCGCTACAACAACGCACTGGCTTCCGAATATATCCGCTGCTTCTTTGATAAGCTGCGGATTTTTAACAGCAGCAGAGTTTACCGATACCTTATCTGCTCCTGCACGCAGAGTATCACGAAAATCATCTATTGTACGGATTCCTCCGCCGACCGTAAGCGGTACAAAAACCTTCTGTGCTGTTCTGCGGACAACATCGAGCATTGTTCCCCTGCCCTCGTTTGATGCGGTGATATCAAGAAAAACGATTTCGTCTGCACCCTGTCTGTCATATTCGGCAGCACACTCAACAGGGTCGCCGACCTCTTTTATTCCAACAAAATTTACGCCCTTAACAACCTTGCCGTCACGAACATCAAGACAAGGCACGATTCTTTTTGCAAGCATAACCTAAACCTCCGATCAGACAAGCTCTGAAAAACTCTTGAGCATTTTAAGGCCCGTTTTTCCGCTTTTTTCGGGATGGAACTGTGTTCCGTAAACATATTTTCCGTCATATACAAGCGCTGTTACTTTTCCGCCGTAGTCGCAGTATGCTCCAATGCTGTCATCATCGCAATTTGCGGCGAATGAATGAACGAAATATACATACTCACCCTCGGGGATACCGTTCAGTATCGGACATTCCTTATTGTAAATCAGACTGTTCCATCCCATGTGAGGAACCGAAAGGTTTTCACGCTCAATTTTTTCAACGCTGCCATGAATAAGTCCAAGTCCGTCTGTTTCGCCGAATTCATAGCCTTTATCAAAAATAAGCTGCATTCCAAGGCATATTCCGAGAAATGGCTTGACTTTAGCCTGATCTTTTATAACGGGAATAAGACCGCTTTCTTCAAGCTTTTTCATTGCCCATGGGAAAGCACCCACTCCGGGAAGGATGATTCTGTCTGCGTTTTCGATTTCTTTTGCATCTGATGTAAGTTTGTTGTCAATTCCGAGATAGTCAAGCGCATTTTTTACGCTGAAAATGTTTCCTGCGCCGTAATCAACAATTGCGATCATTATAATACACCCTTTGTAGAAAGAATTTCGTTTCCGTTCAGCTTTGTGGCAATCTTTAAAGCGTGAGCGCAAGCCTTAAACAAAGCTTCGATAATGTGGTGGTCGTTTCTGCCATATTTTTCAATGACATGAAGCGTCAGTCCTGCATTGAATGCGAAAGCACGGAAAAACTCTTCGGTAAGACAGTTATCGAACGTTCCCGTTCTGTCATCGCTGTAAACAGCTTCAAATACAAGGAACGGACGATTGCTTATATCAACGCAAGCAAAACCAAGTGCCTCGTCCATAGGGATATATGCGCTGCCATAGCGCTCAATTCCACTCATATCACCTATTGCAAGCTTGAATGCCTGTCCGAGTACGATACCTGTATCCTCGACAGTATGGTGTGCGTCAACATACAAATCGCCTTCGGCTTTAACGGTAAGATCAAAACCGCTGTGTACGCACAATGCTGTGAGCATGTGATCAAAAAAGCCTATTCCGGTCGAAATATCAGCTTTTCCTTTTCCGTCAAGATCGATTTTTACATAAATATCGGTTTCTCTTGTTTTTCTTGTGATTTCTGCTGTTCGCATCTTTTCCCCTCCTTACATTGCGGAAAGAATTTCATCAAGTGCAGATATTACCGCTGCGTTTTCTTCCTTTGTTCCTGCGGAAATTCTAATGTATCCGCCCATGAAACGGACTGCAATAGATCTTTCAAGCAGCTTGGCGTGAATTTCTTTTGCCGAAGCTGTTTTTATAAAAACAAAGTTTGCAACGGAATCAAATACTTTTTCAAGCTTTGTATATTTTACAGCAAGAGATTCAAGTTCAGCCTGAAGCTCTTTTCTGCTGCTGACAATTTCATTACAAAGCTCGTTTAAGGTTTCCTTTTCACCGAGAATAACAGTTCCTATCGCCTGCTCAAGCGAGTCAGTATTATATGGCGACTTTACAGCACGAAGAGCGTTTGTAATGGTAGGACAAGCAACCGCAAATCCAAGTCTGATAGCAGCAAGACCTATTGCCTTTGAACAGGTTTTAAGAATAATGAGGTTATCAAGCTCCGGAACCTTATCGAGAATGCTCTGATCCCAGAAATCCATATATGCTTCATCGACAACAACAAGACAGCTTACGCCCTTTACAAGGCGGATAACCTCCTCACGTTTCAAACCGAGCGAAGTCGGATTACATGGATTCGAGAAAACAAGCGCTTTTATGTCGTTATTATTGCAGTATTCAATAACCTTGTCAACGTCTATTTTCAGCGTTACGCTGTCTTTCGGGAGATTTGTGACTTTAAGCTCATAAAGCTCGCTGTAAAATGCATACATCGAAAAATCGGGAGAAAGTGTAAGAACTTTATCTCCTTTTTCAAGAAAACAGCCGCAAATAATGCTTATTAGTTCGTCCGAACCATTTCCTGCGGTAATATACCGAGTGTCAAGATCATAAAGCTTTGCAAAGGCTTCAATAACTTTTGAAGCTGTCGGGTCAGGGTAACGGTTAAGTGCAACACTCTTAACGGCATCTGCAATTTTATCTCCGAATTTCTCGTTTATATTGAAACAGGACTCGTTTGCGTCAAGGCGAACTTTGTAATTGCCTTCGATCGGGTCATAAGCTTCAACTCTTTTGAGCTTATTGTTTAATTCGTACATTTTGGTTCCTCCTGCGGAAAATTATTCAAATCTTACCTTGATAGCATTTGCGTGTGCGGTAAGTCCCTCTCGTTCAGCAACACATACAATATCGTCCTTTGCGTCAAGTAGCGCCTGTTCAGTATAGTAGATGAAGCTTGAACGTTTTGTAAAGCTGTTTACTGAAAGCGGAGAGAAGAAACGTGCTGTTCCGCTTGTAGGAAGAACGTGATTCGGGCCTGCATAGTAGTCGCCGAGCGGTTCAGGAGCATATTTGCCGAGGAAGATAGAACCTGCATTATCAAGCTGTCCGAGATACTGCATCGGGTTTGCGACCTGCATTTCAAGGTGTTCGGGTGCAAGCCCGTTTGCAAGTTCGATAGCGTCCTCAACCGTTTTGGCAACAATAACTGCACCGTAATTGTCAAGTGACTGATTTATGATATCCTTTCGGGAAAGTGTTTCTTTCTGACGTTCTATTTCTGCGATAGTCTTGTCTGCGATCTCTTCGCTTGTTGTGATAAGTATTGCAGAAGCAAGAACATCATGTTCAGCCTGTGACATAAGGTCGGCTGCAAGATACTTCGGGTCTGCGGTTTCATCAGCTACAACAAGGATTTCGCTAGGTCCGGCAACCATATCGATATCAACAAGACCAAACAGCAGCTTCTTTGCAGTTGCAACAAAAATATTTCCGGGACCAACGATCTTATCGACCTTAGGAATTTCTTCCGTTCCATAAGCAAGAGCTGCGATTGCCTGAGCGCCGCCTGCCATAAAAACTCTGTCAACGCCGCAGATAGCAGCCGCAACGAGAATATCCTTATTCGGAGTACCGTCCTTTTTAGGCGGTGTTACCATGATGATCTCTTTAACACCTGCGATCTTTGCAGGAATTGCATTCATAAGAACAGAAGACGGATATGCTGCTGTGCCGCCGGGAACATAAAGTCCAACTCTTTCAAGACCTCTTACTCGCTGTCCAAGAATTACTCCGTTAGCCTGCGGATTGATAAATCCCTGTTCTTTCTGACGGTTGTGGAAGTCTGTGATGTTTTCCTGCGCATTGAGCAAAGCATTAACGAACTCCTGATCTGCTTCGGTTAGCGCATCATTTATAACATCTCTCGGTACTTCATAATACTGTGGAAGCTTTCCGTCAAATTTAAGGGTATAATCCTTAACAGCTTCATCTCCGCCGTTTTTTACGGTTTCGATTATCTCGCTGACGATTTCGCCGACTTTTTTATCTTTTTCGCCGTTGCGCTTTTCAACTTCCTTAAGGAAGTTTTTTTCATCTGTTCCGTTTGCAATAATTTTCTGAATCATTGTATATGCACTTCTTTCTGTGAATTAAAGGTTTTCTTCAATAGATTTAATAAGCTCTTCAATTTCCTGCTGACGTATCTTCAGGCTTACAGTATTAACTATAAGACGTGCGGAAATAGGTGCAACGTCTTCATATACTTCAAGACCGTTTTCCTTTAATGTCGTACCGGTTTCAACTATATCCACAATAGCGTCTGCAAGGTCAAGAAGCGGAGCAAGCTCAACGCTGCCTTCGATCTTTACAATATCAACGTCCATTCCCTTTTTCTCAAAAAATGAACGTGAAACGTTTGGATATTTTGTTGCAATGGTTTTTACGTTAAAGCCTTCGTAAAAATTCTTGCCTTTTTTTCCTGCGAGAGCAAATTTACATCTGCCAAACCCAAGATCTGCAACTTCAAAGAATTTTCCGCTCATTTCCATAATAGTATCCTTGCCAACAACGCCCATATCGCAGACACCATGCTCAACGTATGTAATTACATCGGCTGCTTTTGCAAGCACTACCTCAATTGAATCACCTACCGGAAGAATAAGCTTTCTGCCCTTATCACGGACAGCCGAACAATCATATCCGATTTTTTCAAGCAGACCAACTGTATCTTTTTCAAGTCTGCCCTTTGTAAGAGCAATACGAAGTTTTCTGTTTTCGTTATACATTTTCGCTGTCCTCCAAGGTCTTTTCTGTAATTTTATCGGAAACACATATAATTTTCTTTATTCCGAATTCACGAGCATATTTTTCTGTTTCTTCAAGTGTATCAAAAACGGAATTGAGAGCGATCCTACCCTCTGCACCAAGCTTTGAAACGTGTTTTAAACCGTCTATCTCGTATCCGTCCTCTGCAAAAACGATAACATCTGCAGCAGGAACCTTACATTCGTTCTTGCGCTTTAAGACAGTTGAAACTGCATCAACATTTATTGCAAAACCAGTTGCAGGAACGTCATAACCGAATTCTGAAAGCAGATGATTATAACGTCCGCCGGAGAGAACAGCGTCGCCATAACCTTCAAGATAGCCTTTGATAACAACTCCTGTATAATAATGCATCTTGTTAACGATACCGAGGTCAACGGTTATCTTTCCATCATATCCGAGAGTCAGAAGATCGGTATAGAGCGCTTTAAGTTCTGCCAAGATCTTATCGATATCATCATCCTTTAAAAGATTGGCTGCCTTGTCAAAAACTTCAACTCCGCCGAAAAGACGCGGAAGCTGCTTCAATGCATTTGTGACTTCATTATTGCCTATCGAATCGAGAATATCATTAAGCGCAGGATAATTCTTAACTTCGATAAGGCTGCGAATTTCTTCCCTTGTTTCTTCATCAACGGGAAGTTTTTCCACAAGCTTGCGGAATAAGCCGATATTGCCTATTTCAAGACGGAATTTATCATTATCGCATGATGAAAGCACTTCAACAGCTGTTGTGATAACTTCAAGGTCGGCTCTCTTGGAATCAGAACCGATAAGCTCAATCCCCATCTGCTTTATTTCATCGCTTCTGCCTCTCATTGCAGATTTGCTGCGGTAGACATTCTGATTATAGAACATTCTCAACGGAAGTTTTGCTTCACGAAGTCTTGTTGCGGCAACTCTTGCGATAGGCATTGTCGAATCGGGACGGACGACAAGCAGTCTGCCCTTGCTGTCAACAAGCTTATACATACTTTCCTGCGGAAAATAGCGTGAACGCAGGTTGAATACATCAAAAAACTCAATTCCGGGCGTTTTTATCTCACAGTATCCCTTTGATCTGAAAATGTCGGAAATCTTTTTTTCGACTTCGTTCCTGACAACGCAGTCTTCAAAAAGCAGATCTTTTGTACCTTCGGGAGTTATTAAATCAAATCTTTTCATAGCTTTAAGCTCCTGTAATTCATTGTGATAAAGTGTTACTATAGTATTATAGTAACATAGTAACATCATATTGTCAATAGCTTGCGGTAAATTTAGTCATTATCAACTTATGATGTTGTCGAAATTTCTGCAAAGCTTGGTAAAATCGCATAATAACAGCATCAGAACAGGCTCATCTGGTCAGATTTAGGCAGATCGCCCATTGCACCGATAGATTCAAGCACCTCGATGACAGTTTTTGTTGCTCCGCTTCGTTCCTGAAGCTCATCGATTGAGAGCAGCGGACCCTTCTGAACCGCTTCATAGATAGCCGTTCCCGCATTAGCACCTATACCAGCAGCA
>JBJEQL010000006.1:0-1603 GCA_051881735.1 Oscillospiraceae bacterium | reverse complement strand
CTAACTTATCATTTATCTGCCGTTTCAGCTCAATTCTATCGGTAATTGCCTTATATGCCTTTACAATATTTCTCTGCTTTTCAATATTGGGAACAGGCAATTCTACATTGCACATTTCGTCCCAGTCAAAAATCTCTCTCACGCTACCGTGTGATTTGAAACGTGCATATCTGTCAAATTCGGGACGTAAAAACCATAGCATAAGATATTCGGGACAAAGTTTTTCAGTATCTATCACCTCAAAAACCGTATAAACATTTGACACTAAGCCCTCATCGCAATCAGTTAAGAGAGCAATACCTATCTTATCACCTCGGCGTGATGTGTCCGGGATATATGTAAACTGCCCTCTCTTGACTACTTTATATTTCGTGAAGTCCGTACCTACAGTATTGGCTATTGATGGAATAAACACCTTCTGAACAGATACACCTAACAGGTTTTCCTCTTTCCCAGCGGTATTTCTTACATCAACTTGACGAATATATTGTCCCAGCTTTTTATATTCAGCATTCATAACAATACCTCTATCCTATAAATTTTCTGTGAGCAATCTTTACATTGCTCTGATTGACCATAGCATAGTGCATAGTAGTTTCAATCTTAACGTGTCCGAGAAGCGTCTGCACCTGTTCGATAGGCATACCCTTATCAATTGCCATTGTAGCAACCGTTCTTCTGAATTTATGAGGGTGTACCTTCTTAATGTTGGTCTGTCTGCCAAGCTCCCTAACAATTCTCTGAATGCCGCTTATCTGCAAACGTTCATAAGGAGCATTAAGCGAAACAAAAAGTGCAGGGTTATCGTCTGTGCGTTCGGAAAGATACTTCTGTAAATGAAGCTTTGTTTTTGCATCAAAATACACTTCACGTTCCTTGCTGCCCTTACCGAACACAATGCAGGAGCGTTCATTGAAGTCAATATCACTCCGATTGAGCTTTACCAGCTCGCCAACACGGACAGCGGTAGAGGAAAGCATTTCCACAATCACAAGGTTGCGGAGGTTGGTACAGTTATCCCGAAGCACCTCCAGATCTTCATCGGTCAGCGTTTCCTTTATGGTCTTTGCTGTCTTTACCTTATGAATACGGCGAACAGGACTTTTTAATATGTAGTCCTCGTCCTCCAGCCAAGCAAAGAAGCTTGATAACACTCGTCTTATGTTGTCGATCGTAACCTTGCTTGCGTTATGCTCCTTTTGATGATCGGCAAGGTAAATCCGAAGGTCATCGGTGGTGATATTCTTCACCGAACCGGACACCTTTTCAAACATACGATTAACGACCATTTCATAATATCCGAGGGTGCTTTCTGCACAGCCCTCAACACGTTTTGCGGATATGAACATTTCAAGGAATTTCAGATTGCTTTCGGTATTATGGGCATTTTCATCTTCTATCCTTGTAACGTCATACTCCGACAAACCTTCGTTTATTGCAGACTTTATTTCTGCAAGCTGCCTGCTGTCAAATCGTCCAACAAGCCTTTCTATGATACTGTTGATAATTGTTTCTTTCATTGAAATTCTCCTTAGTATAAGAATATCGGCATTGCCGTATATTCATTATACCACAAGAGAAAAATCTCGCATTGAAATGATAA
>JBJEQL010000005.1:0-6049 GCA_051881735.1 Oscillospiraceae bacterium | reverse complement strand
ACATAGTCCTTGCCGCTTTCCTTTATCTCATAGTTTGCAACAACGGAATCCATAAATACTGCGTCAACAAGGTTGAGTTCAAGCTGCTGAAGACATTCAACGTTTGTTGCAAGTGCGTTTTCTGTAATGTTAAGTCCTGCACCCTGGAGAATTTCCTGTGCAGTAGAACCGCTCTGTACAGCAACAGTCTTTCCGTCAAGGTCAGCCTGTGAAGCGATTGTGCTGTCTGCTGTTACAACGAACACCATTTCATTCTTCATATATGCTTCGCTGAGGTTCATTACTTCCGCTCTTGAAGCGTTTATGGACATACCGTTCCAGATGCAGTCGATCTTTCCTGCGTCAAGATCCTGTTCCTTTGTATCCCAGTCGATAGGCTGCTTTACAAGGGTAACACCAAGACGAGCGCAAACTTCCTCTGCGCAGTCGATGTCAAAGCCAACGATCTGGTCGTTCTCATCGGTGTAGCCCATAGGCTTGAAGGTTGCGTCAAGACCGAGGATGAATTCGCCCGAATCGAGTACCTTCTGGAGAGAGTTATCTTCGCCTGCTTCTGCAACAGCGGCGGTTGTGGTTTCTTCTGTTGTGCTGTTTGAGCTTCCGCAGCCTGCGAGCATTGCAGGAACGAGAGCGAGCATAGCGATAAGCTTTGCAATTTTGTTTTTCATAATTCTTCCCTAACCTTTCAAAGTTTTGCTTTGTATAAAAAGCTTTTTTGCAGATTAATAATAGCATATTTACACATTTATGTAAAGCGTGAAGCCGAAGCTTTGGTTGTTTGTATTAAAACCGCCGGAAAATAAAAGCTTTTTTATTGCAATTTACAATAGGAGGAAGCGATAATTGCGTTAGGTTGATAAATTGGAATTTGTATCAAAGTGAAATTAGGAAAGTGGAAAGTGGAATTTATGGTGTCGGATCGCGCCGACTAATATTTATACTTGCTTCCGCAGGAAGCACATAATTCCACTTTCAACTTTTCACATTCCACATTCAAAAGACAACTTTCGATTTGGACGGGTGACCCTTCCCCTACAAAAAGTTATTTTCGCTTAATTTTTAAGCTTCTCCCATTCGCTTTCCTTGAATCCGACAAGAACAATGCTGTCCGTTACGATTATCGGACGTTTTACAAGCATTCCGTCCGAAGCAAGAAGCTCGAGCTGTTCCTCCTCGGTCATTGTCGGCAGCTTTTTCGACAGCTCCATTGAACGGTAGAGCATACCGCTGGTGTTGAAAAACTTCTTTAGCGGCAGTCCGCTCATTTTATGCCATTTTTTAAGCTCGTCAAGGGTAGGATTTTGTTCCTTTATGTTGCGCTCCTCGTATTTCAGTCCTTTTTCGTCAAGAAATCTCTTTGCTTTCTGACAGGTCGTGCATTTTGGGTAGCATATATACTGCATAATGATCCTCCTTATATTTTTATTCCGCATTTTTTCAGCGTTTCGTTGGAAAGCTCGTTGATATTGATTATTTCGGGCGGTGCTTCGGGGTGTTCGTTAATGATCTTCTCCATCCAAATCATATCATACCATCTTCCGAACTTGTAACCGCATTTCTGGAACTCGCCTACAAAGCGGTAGCCGAGGTGCGAATGGAAATTTTCGCTGTTTCGGTCGAGATGCTCGTCGTCCTCGCCCGAGGGTACGCCTATGCAGGCGCAGAGGTTATAGATATTCATTTCGGTGAGTATTTTTTCAAGCGTTTCATAAAGCTTTTTTCCGATGCCCTGTTTTCGGTGGTTTATATCGACATATATTGACGTTTCGGCGGAATGCTCGTAAGCCTTTCTTCCGACAAAGCTGTGGATATAGGCATAACCGACAATTTCACCGTTTATCTCGGCGCAGATATAAGGGAATTTCTGCTTTACATTTTCAATTCTTGCGGCAAATTCGTCCACGCTCGGAACTTCATATTCAAAAGTTATCGCAGTATCAAGGACATAAGGCTTATATATCTCAACAAGCTTGGGCGCATCGGAAACCTCTGCAAACCGTATGATAATATTGCTGTTCATTGATGAACACTTCCTTTAGTAAGAATCTGAAATAATTATATCACTCTGTATTATGATTTGCAAGAAATTGTGCGGCAAAATTCAAATTTGACAGCGCAATTTGGTTATGCTATAATCATTAGATATTTCGGAGGTGAAGTGAATGAGAGAGAAAAACAGTATATACCGCCGTGCAATGGCGCTTGCCGTGCCGATGATGATTCAGAACGGCATAACGAACATGGTCGGACTGGTCGACAGCGTTATGGTAGGCAGTCTTGGAACAGAGGCAATGACCGCGGTTTCGATAATCGGTCAGCTGATATTTGTGTTTAATCTCGGTATATTCGGAGGAATTTCGGGACCGGGTATTTATGCTGCGCAGTTCTACGGGCAGGGTAATACAGAGGGTTTCCGCAGCGCATTCCGTATGAAACGCTTTATATGCTTGTTCTTCCTTATAGTCGGGGTGTTGGCGTTCGTTTTCGGAGATGAATTTCTGATAGGTCTTTATCTGAAAGGGGAGAGCGAGTCCATTGACGCTGCGCTGACAATGCAGACGGCGCAGGAGTATCTGAAAATAATGTTATTCGGTCTGCTGCCGTTCGTTATTACGCAGATATATGCAAGCTCGCTGCGTGAGTCGGGCGACAGCATTAAGCCAATGACAGCAGGTATCGTTTCGGTCGTTGTAGATATCGTGTTCAACTATCTCCTTATTTTCGGAAAGTTCGGTTTCCCGGAGCTTGGCGTTAAGGGTGCGGCGATAGCAACTGTGCTTGCGAGAATAGTTGAAATGCTTGTTGTAGTTATATGGTCGAATATCCGAAAAGATAAACACGAGTTTTTGCAGGGACTTTATAAGACGTTCCTTGTGCCGAAAGAGCTTTCGATAAAAATGCTCAAAAAAGGTTTTCCGATTTTCTTTAACGAGTTTTTGTGGGCAGGCGGACTTGCTGTGCTTACGCAGACCTATTCAATAAGGGGACTGGAGATAGTTGCAGGACTGAACATTTCAAATGCGCTGTGTAACCTGCTTAATGTCGTGTTTGTCGCACTTGGAAATGCAGTCGGTATTCTTATCGGACAAACGCTCGGAGCAGGTGAGTATGACAGGGCGAAAAAGGACTCGTTTGGTCTGATGAAGTTTACGGGCGGTATCTGTCTTATTCTGACAGCAGCATTAATATCGGTATCGCATATCTTCCCGATGGTGTATGATACTACGGACGAGGTGCGTTCTTTGGGTTCAAGCTTTATCATAATAACAGCAGCGTTTTTCCCTGTCCAAGGGTACCTCAACGCAATGTATTTCACCCTGCGTTCGGGAGGAAAAACGTTTATAACGTTTCTTTTCGACAGCGTTTTTACATGGGTGTTTACCGTGCCGCTTGCAGTTATACTGTGTAATTTAACAAGCTTGCCGATACTTGCAGTATATGCCATAGTTAATGCAGCGGATATAATTAAAGTCATGATCGGATATATCCTTATCAGAAAGGGAATATGGATAAGCAGTATCGTTGAGGAAACGGCGTAAAAGAAAAAGTTGCAAGTCTGCGACGTCAACCGGCTTGACCGACCGGTTGGCGTCGCTTTTTAAGGAAACGCTGATTAATGCGAAGCAATGTATTGCTTTGCAATCGTTTCCTTAACGACTTATTCCGAGTTTTTATACATTGGGTTATATTCTTCGGGATTCAACTTAATGTAAAAGTTACAATACATTTACAATTTTGGCGCCGTTTCCAAAAAAGGTGCTTCAGAATTGTCGAAAAACGGCTTAAAACCTTGATAAACTGGCTGTTTTCCATTTTGTAAACCAATTTTTGCAGCAAAAATATGTTTATTGACTTTTTACAGAAAATATAGTATAATTTCTTTAATATCTGTCTTGCCGGATCAGGGAATTTGCTGTCTTACAGCGGATGCTTTTTCAGGCGGACGGGATTTCGGTATGAGCCGGCAGAAAACTGCAAAATTGCTGCGCCGGTTTTATGTGTATTTTTTTCAGGAAAGGGAGTCGGTTATGGATTCTGACGGGTTTGCGGGGAGTATTATTATCCTTGCATTGCTATTTTTTGTAAAAACATTTCTTGCGGTATGCGAAACGGCGGTCATTGAGATCGTCGATTCAAGGCTGAAAACATTTGAAAATGGAAATACGGCTCAAAAGCGGCTGTATTCTCTGATGAAAGACCCTGCTAAGCTTTCACACACATTTGCGGTCGGCAGAAGTTCTTTGACGCCGATCATCTGCGTTGTTTCGGTCGCTGCTTTCGGCGATGCGCTTACAAAGGCGCTTTCGGGATTGCTTTCGTATCCTCATGCAGTTTTGTATGTTCTGTCGGTGATAGTCATTCTGCTTGCCGATGCGGCGCTCATACTTGCGTTATGCTGCGGTCTGCCGAAACGTATCGTGACGAAAAAAACTGCGGAGAACACTGCGCTCCGCTGTTCGGCTGCACTTAAGTTCTTTGCGGCGATACTGACGCCGTTCGCTGCTGTTTCTGCAGCGATCATCCGCGCTGTAAGCGGAGCTTCGGACAGCGTTGAGGAGGTCACCGAGGAAGAAATACTTATGATGGTCGATGCAGGAAACGTTGAAGAATCACAGAGGGAAATGATAAGCAACGTTTTCGGATTTGATGATAAGAATGTTTCCGATGTCATGACCCACAGAACGGATATTGTTGCTGTTGAAACGACAGCAGATATTTCCGAGATAGTTAACACTTCGATAAGCAGCGGATTTTCGAGAATCCCTGTTTACGAGGACAGTATCGATCATATTGTAGGCGTGATAAGCGTTAAAGATCTTCTTTGCATGATAGGTTCGGACGCTGCGCAAAGCACATTGGCGAAAGATCTTATGAGGGACGTTTTCTATGTTCCCGAATCGATGCATTGCAGCGAGCTTTTTAAGCATTTTTCGCAGAAGAAGATCGTTATGGCGATCGTTGTTGACGAATACGGCGGAACAGCCGGGATCGTTACAATGGAGGATCTTGTTGAAACCATTGTCGGCGATATCAGGGATGAGTACGACAATGAGGAAGAGGAGATCAAGCAGATCTTAGACGATACCTACACCATAAGCGGAAACGCTTCACCCGAAGAGGTGTTTGACGAGCTTGGTCTTACACTTCCCGAAGGCAGCGATTCCGATACAATGAGCGGATTTGTGATAAGTCTGCTCGGACATATTCCTGAGGAAAACGAACACGCTTGCGTAAGGTGCGAAAATGTGCTTTTTACGGTTCTTGTTACAGAGGATATGTGGATATCAAAGCTTAAAGCGGAAATAATTCATGACGAAAACTCCGGGGGAGAAGATCATGATGATGAAAATAATAATGAAAAGGAGAAGACCAATGAAGATGAACACTAAGAAAACGATGAGTGCGGTGCTGGCTCTTATTTTGTCTGCGACCGTTCTGGCGACAGGCTGCGGAAAGGCGGAGGATAACGCTGCCGATATCTTGTCTGATGCGTCCTATACCGAGTATATCACCGAGGAAACATATATAAGCGGTGACATGACAAGAGCTGAGCTTGAAGCATCGAATAACTGGAACGAAACTCAGATCAGCGAAACGATGTACACTACACAGGCTTGCTTTTCCCGTGTTGTTCCGGCTGCAGGTGCAGAAACGGTTTCAAAGTATACAAAGGGCACAAAGGTCGCAGTCGTTGCCGCTACCGATACAGGTTATTACAAGCTTAAAGACGGTTCGTATATCCACTCAAGCTATTTGAGTGATGTAAAGCCGGGTACTGTTACCACGACAGATGAGGATTATGAAGAGATCTTTGACGACGAAGAAACAACAACAACCAAGAAGTCATCTACTACCACTAAGAAGACTACGGCTGCCACGACAAGCAAAAAATCATCCACGACAACTAAGAAAACAACAACAACTACTACCAAGAAAACAACCACAGCAACAACAAAAACAAGTACCTCTTCTTCAAGCTCGGTAACATACAACGTTGACTACAAGACAAAGTATGTTTATAAGCAGCTCTCAACATTGGAAAAGAAGC
>JBJEQL010000004.1:0-6062 GCA_051881735.1 Oscillospiraceae bacterium | reverse complement strand
TGGCGGTTTACGGAAAAAAGCTTTTCTATCCGTTGTAAATATATTAACATAAACCACAAAAAAATGCAATAGTCGGTTTTGCTTATTTTTTGTCAATTTCGAAGGTTTAAGGCAGATTTCCGAAAGCTACTGTCCGGCGCTCGGTCTGTCTTCGCCGCAATGCCGCCCCGATAATGTTGTTTATATAGAATTTTCTTGACTTTAACGCCGCTGTATAATATAATTATGGTATAGTAAATAAATCAGGCAGGGTATGCGTTCGTGATATTATGCTAATCTCCGATCAGAAAGTGTACAAAAAATCAAGCCAAAGCTTGCATATATGGGGTTGGTGCAGATTTTTTGTCTGCACTTTCATTGGAGATCAGCATTATACCCTGCGTGTGAAAGGATAAAACGTCATGAAAAAGTATTATGACAACAGAGAGCTTTCGTGGCTGAAATTCAACGAACGTGTGCTTGAAGAAGCTATGGATGAACGTGTCCCTCTCGGTGAGCGCCTGCTGTTTGCGTCTATCTTCCAGTCGAATCTTGACGAGTTTTTTATGATAAGAGTAGGTTCACTTTATGACAGAACACTTGTCGATGACGGAGAGCGTGACAACAAGACGGATATGACCTGCGCCGAGCAGCTTGACGCAATTTTTGCACGCTGCTCCGAGCTTGCGCTCATGCGTGACAAGGCTTACAGCGATATAATGTCAAGATTAAAGGAAAGCTACGGCGTTGAGCAGGTCGATTTCAAGGCTCTTTCCAAAGAGGAAGAGGAGTTTCTGCGTGTGTATTTCACCAAGGAGATACTTCCGCTCATCTCGCCGCAGATAATAGATAAGAGGCATCCGTTCCCATTCCTTAAAAATAAAGAGATATACGCAGTTGCACATCTTGAATCAAAATCTCAGGCGGTAAAGCTTGGAATTATTGCCGCAAGCGGTTCGTTCTCACGAGTTATTTTCCTTCCGACTGCAAACAAGATGCGTTTTATGCTCGTTGAGGAACTTATACTCCATTATATGCCCATAGTCTTTGAAAATTATAAGATAATATGCAAATCACTTATGAGAATAACGAGAAACGCCGATATAAACATGGAAGAGGCACTATACGACCACGAAGTCGATCTGCGTGAGGTCATGACCGTGCTTTTGCAGAAGAGAAAGAAGCTTTCACCTGTCAGAATGGAGCTTTCACGAAAGCTTGACGAGGAATCGCTTGCGTTCCTTTGCAGCAATCTTGAACTGACCTCAAACAAAATATTCCGTCAGAAATCACCGCTTGACCTTTCCTGCGTTTTCCCGATAAGAGCAAAACTTGAAAGCACCAATCCTGAGCTTTTCTTCCAGCGTGCCGTTCCGCAGAGATCGCGTGAGATAGTTCACGAGCAGCCTGTTATAGACCAGGTGCTTAAAAAAGACGTATTACTTTATTATCCGTATGAATCCATACGTCCTTTCCTGCGTATGCTCAGCGAAGCGGCGTTTGACCCGAATGTTGTGTCTATAAAGATCACGCTTTACCGTGTCGCTTCCGATTCAAAGGTCGTTGAAGCGCTTGTGAATGCAGCGGAAAACGGAAAGAACGTGCTTGTCCTTGTTGAGCTTCGTGCAAGATTTGACGAGGAGAATAATATCGGCTGGTCTAAGCAGCTTGAAGACGCAGGATGTACTGTCATTTATGGTCCCGAAAATCTGAAAGTACATTCAAAGCTCTGCCTTATTACTCGTAAGAACGGAAACGGCGTTGAATACATTACACAAATTGGAACAGGCAACTACAACGAGAAAACTTCCGCACTTTATACAGACCTCTGCCTTATGACCGCAAACAAGGACATTGCCGCAGAAGCAGGTGCTGTATTCAATGCGCTTTCAATGGGAACTCTTGTGGAGGATTCGCAGCACCTTCTTGTTGCGCCGTTAAGCTTGCAGAACAAGATAGTCGAACTTATTGACGGTGAGATCGCAAAGGCTAAAAACGGCGAGGATGCTTACATCGGATTGAAGCTCAATTCCGTTACTGACCGTGTGCTTATCGACAAGCTTGCCGAGGCTTCAATGAACGGCGTAAAGATACAGATGGTCATAAGAGGTATATGCTGCCTTGTTGCAGGTGTCGAGGGTTATACCGAAAATATCGAGGTCACAAGCATTGTCGGACGTTACCTTGAACACGCAAGAATTTATATGTTCGGCAGGGGCAAGGATATGAAGCTTTATATTTCGTCTGCCGATTTTATGACGAGAAACACTATACGCCGTGTCGAGGTCGCAGCGCCGATATATGATGAACACGTTCGTGAAAGAATAGTAAGTATTTTTGATACGATGCTTGCCGATAACGTCAAGGCAAGAATAATGCTCCCCGACAGTTCCTATAAATATAAGCAGCCAAAATCGGGAGAAGAGTCTGTTGATTCACAGTCTTACTTCATTGAGGAAAGCGTCAGATATGCGCCTGCGGCAGCTCTTCGTCCTCAGCCGAATGAAGCATCGAAGCCGTCTAAATCATCTTCCAAGCGTGTAAAGGTAAAGCGCAAAAGAGGAAAAAAGAATCGGAAGGCAAGAAAATGACCATTCTTGTAACAGGCGGAGCAGGTTTTATCGGCTCGCATTTTATTGATATGCATCTTGAACGATATCCCGAAGATAAGGTGGTCTGCATTGATAAGCTGACATACGCAGGAAACATGGATAATCTTTCCGAAGCGGCGAAAAATCCAAATTTCAGCTTTGTCAAGGGCGATATCTGCGACAGAGAGCTTCTGCAAAGGGTGTTCGGCGAATACCGACCCGATGCTGTCGTCAATTTTGCGGCGGAAAGCCACGTTGACCGTTCAATAGATTCTCCGCAGGTGTTTCTTGAAACGAATTATATGGGAACGGCGGCGCTGCTTGATGTTTCACTTGAATTCGGAGTAAACCGCTTCCACCAGATCTCTACGGACGAGGTTTACGGTGATCTGCCGCTTGAAGGTGGAGAAAAATTCACCGAGGAAACCCCTGCTGCGCCACATTCGCCTTACAGCGCCTCAAAAGCGGCTGCGGATATGCTTGCACTTGCTTATTTCAGGACATACGGACTGAATGTAACGGTTTCACGCTGTTCAAACAATTACGGCGAGCGGCAGTTCCCCGAAAAGCTTATCCCGCTGGCGGTTAAAAAAGCTGTAAGCGGTGAAAAAATACCGCTTTATGGTGACGGACGGAACGTTCGTGACTGGATATATGTAAAAGACCATTGCAAAGCAGTAGAGCTTATACTAAAAAACGGCAGGGCAGGAGAAATTTACAACATCGGTGCGGATAACGAGCTTTCCAACCTTGCGCTTACAGAAAAGCTGATTGAAACGCTTGGAAAAAGCACCGCCGATATTGAGTTTGTCGCTGACCGCAAAGGGCATGACAGGCGTTATGCTGTTTCGTCCGAAAAGCTGCGGCGTGAATTGAACTTTAGAGCTGAAACGGACTTTGATAAAAAGTTTCCGGAAATTGTTAAATGGTTTAAAGAAAAAATGAAAAGCTGAACAATGAGAAAATCATTCATTGTTCAGCTTTTTGGGTTTAAACTAATTACGAATTATGCTAAACACCATTTAAAACTTGGAAAAAATCAAGCCTGCAATCTTGGATATATTGGATTTCAGCACAGATTTTTTTCTGTATTTTATTGGTGTTTAGTGTTACACATTAATTCAGTTTTCTTCTGTTTCCGTAACGGCGATTCCGAGAATATCAAGGCTTTCCTTATCTACTGTTGCAGGGCAAGCAGACATAAGCTCAGATGCGTTCTGTACCTTCGGGAATGCAAGTACGTCACGGAGATTGTCTGCGCCGCACATTATCATCGAAAGTCTGTCAAGACCGATTCCCATACCGCCGTGCGGGGCTGCGCCGTACTTGTATGCATCAACAAGGAATCCGAACTTTGCTTCGATCTCTTCATCGGTAAGTCCGAGTGCTTCGAACATCTTCTGCTGAAGTTCATAGTCGGTGATACGGATAGAACCGCTTGAAAGCTCTGTTCCGTTGAGAACGAGGTCGTAAGCCTTTGCAAATACCTTCTCGGGTGCAGTATCAAGATACTGCAAACATTCGTCCATAGGCATTGTGAACGGGTGATGCATTGCATCCCAATGCTGTGTATCTTCATTCCATTCAAAGAACGGGAACTCGGTTATCCAGAGGAAGTTGAACTTGTCCTCGGGGATCATGTCAAGCTGCTTTGCAACCTTAAGTCTGAGCGCACCGAGGAGAGGAAGAACTGCGCTGTTTTTGTCTGCTGCAATAAGAACTACATCGCCCTTTTCTGCGCCTGTTGCTTTTATGATAGCATCAAGTTCGCCTTCCTTAAGGAACTTGCCGAATGAGCAGTTTGGAGCGTCTTCATTCCAGCGAATGTATGCAAGTCCCTTTGCGCCGATGCCCTTTGCGTGTTCAATGAGCTTGTCGATCTCTTTTCTTGTAAGAGTTGCTGCGGAGCTCTTAGCTGTGATAGCACGAACTGTGCCGCCTGCTTCGATAGCCGATTTGAATACAACAAAATCGGTGTCCTTAACAGCTTCGGTGATGTCGGTAATTTCCATTCCGAAACGTGTATCGGGCTTGTCCGAACCGTAACGGTTCATAGCTTCGGTGTAGGTGAGTCTTGGGAGCGGAGTAGGAATGTCGATACCAAGAACCTCGGAGAACTCACGCTTAACGAAGCCTTCAGCCATCTGCATGATGTCTTCGGTATCAACGAAGGACATTTCAAGGTCGATCTGTGTAAATTCAGGCTGTCTGTCGGCACGGAGATCTTCATCACGGAAGCAGCGTGCAAGCTGAATGTATCTGTCGAAGCCTGCGATCATAAGAAGCTGCTTGTATATCTGTGGCGACTGTGGGAGAGCGTAGAACTTGCCGGGGTGAACTCTTGACGGAACAAGGTAATCTCTTGCACCTTCGGGAGTGGATTTTATCATCATCGGAGTTTCGATTTCGATAAATCCGTTCTCTGCAAAGTAATCTCTTGCGACCTTTGCGATCTTGCTTCTCTTGATGATATTGTCCTGAAGTTTTTTGCGGCGAAGGTCAAGGTAACGATATTTAAGACGAAGCTCTTCGTTTGTGTTTGTGTTGTCGACGATCTCAAACGGAGGAGTCTGAGCCTTTGCAAGGATACGAAGGTCGTCAACGAAAATCTCAACATGGCCTGTTGCGATCTTGTCGTTAATGCTCTCACGCTCACGAACCTCGCCCTTTGCCATTAAAACATATTCAGAATGACAGGACGAAGCCTTTTCAAAAACCGTCTTGTCGGTTGTTTCGTTGAATGTGAGCTGAACTACGCCTGTTCTGTCACGCAGAACGATAAAAATGATTCCGCCCTTGTTTCTTACGGTGTCAACATAACCGCCTACTGTAACTGTTTCTCCTGCTTTAAGGACTTCTCCGCAGTAATGTGTGCGGTGAAGACCTGCCATTGTATCTGCCATTTTTAAAACTTCCTTTCAATATATATTATTTTATAAATTTTACGTCATAACCGCCGTTTTCATTTTTAAAGAAATACGCATTCACCGTATAATGGCTGTTCTGCGTATCATAATCGCACATAAAATCGGCTTTTTTGCGGCTGCCGTCATACCATGATTCTATTGGTATTTCATCTGCGCTTCGGGTGCAAAAATCAGTCATAGACTTGATTTTGCCGTTTATGCATTCACGGCAAAAATCCTCAGGAGAATCTATCCCTGTGATATAAAGGGTATGGAACTCGCCCTCCTGAAAGGCGTACACTTTTTTATACCGCTCAAACACGGTGCTTTCGGGGAAATCCGCCGAAAATATCTGTTCAAGCTCTTTGATGCGGCTTTTCATGAAGAAATGCCAGCTTGCATAGGATTTGCCGAATATAACGACCGCAGGAAATGTGAAAACCAGTATAAGCAAAATCGCAGCAAACCATTTCTGCCGTAGCGCTCTCTTTTTTCGCATCCTTTCCGCTTCGTTGATCTCTTCACACATAGAAGCAGTCACTCTCCCATTTCAAAGGGTTTTCGTCAATGTATTCCCAAATCATCC
>JBJEQL010000003.1:0-6068 GCA_051881735.1 Oscillospiraceae bacterium | reverse complement strand
AATTATTCTATCTGTCGGCTTTGTCTATAGAACGATTAAAGATTAGTATAAAAAAGCCGGCTTCATTTTGAAACCGGCTTAAAATTTACATTTCAAGAACTCTTGACGCAATAAGGAAGTAAACAAGAAGTGCGAGTGCATCAACGATAGTCGTAATAAACGGCGAAGCCATTACAGCAGGGTCAAATCCAAGTCGCTTTGCAAGCATAGGAAGTGAACAGCCGACAAGCTTTGCAACTATTATTACAAAGAATATCGTTAGCGATACTATAAGTGCTATCGTTGCGCCTTTACGGTCAAACAGAATTACCTTGCCAAATACAACGAGCGCCATTGTTGCAGCGCAGAGGAGTCCGACCCTCAGTTCTTTCCACATTACACGCAGGATATCGGAAAACTCAACTTCCTGAAGTGAAAGGCTTCGGATGATCGTAACGGATGCCTGAGAACCAGAGTTTCCGCCCGTATCCATGAGCATCGGGATAAATGCCGTCAGCACGGGAACAACTGCGAGTGCACTTTCAAAATGCGTCAGTATCAATCCGGTGAATGTTGCCGATATCATGAGCAGCATCAGCCATGGGATACGCTGCTTCCAAAGAGAGAAAACGCTTGTTTTAAGATAGGTCTTGTTGGACGAAGAAGGGAGCATAGCACCCATGATCTCCATGTCTTCCATATCCTCATCACGGATAACGTCCATAGCGTCGTCGAATGTGAGAATACCGACGATGCGGTTGTCACCGTCAACGACAGGAACAGCTGCAAGGTCGTATTTTGAAAGCATCTGCGCAGCAGTTTCACGGTCATCGTGAGTGTTGATGCAGACAAAGTTTGTTTCCATTATCTCGGAAACCGGAGTGTCATAATCGGAAACAAGCATATCAAGCAGCGAAACAACGCCGAGCAGCTTGCGGTTCTGTGTGACATAACAGGTGTAAACAGTTTCCTTTGCAAGTCCGATCTTGCGTATTTGGTCAAATCCTTCTTTAACGGTCAGGTCTGCACGGAAGTAAACGAACTCGGTCGTCATGACCGAACCTGCGCTGTCTTTAGGGTATTTCAGCAGCTCGTTGATCTGATTTCTCGTAGCAGGATCGGTGTTTTTGAGAATACGGGAAACAACGTTTGCCGGCATCTCCTCGATAAGGTCAACGGTATCGTCCATGTAAAGCTCATCAATGACATCGTGAAGTTCCTTATCGGACAGAGCATTGATAAGTATGCGCTGCAGATCGCTGTTCATATATGTGAACGTTTCGGCAGCTGTTTCTTTCGGCAGTATACGGTACAAAAGCGTAAGTTCACGCTCACCGAACTCGTCAAATTCGTCCATTTCCTCAACAAGCACCGCAATGTCGGCTGGATTCATGTCTGCAAGTTCGGATTTAAGCTGTGCAAAATTACGTTCGGTAATAAGCTGTACAGCAAAGTCTTTTTCCATAAAAATTCCTCCTCATCTTTTGGAAAAACGGAATATGTATGCCGTAATTCCTTGATAAAAAAGCGGGAGGCATAAAACTATAAGGGGGAGTGTCACGAAACGAACGGGGAAAAATCCGATACCATCGTTTCGCACTTGCTACCTCGAGGTTTTATACCTGTACTTCCCACGTCCATTAAATCTCACTCCTTTATATATCAAAATTACCTTATAATTATACATTATAGCCGCCGAAAAGTCAAGATTTTTTTGCGGCAAATCTATATTTTGCATAGTCTTTACACAAAAAAACACACCGCATAAGTCACAGCTTCCCGTGCATTATGCGGTGTATGGATTTTTATTCGCTCTTGATAGCTAATGGCTTCACAGAGGAACGTCTTGTGATAAGGCATGATATGAGCAGCAGAATGAGCGATAAGCCGATGAATACCGCTGCTCCTTGAAGTGCGTTTCCGATCAATGCTTCATCGAATACACCTATTCCGGTAAATTTCGCCACATTGTACCAGAATAATAAAAAGGCTTTTTCTCCGAGCGCAAGGTAGATCCCTGCGGTTGGTATAAATGAAATTAACGCTATTATTGTCAATGTGACCCAATTCGGCAGCCTATAATGAAGTGATGTAAGCAGCATCGCAGAAGCGCATATTGCAATGTAGCAGAACAAGCATATTCCGAAGTATCTGAGCCTTACGGCAAACATACTCCAGCCTTCGTCAAGAAACGTGAGGGCGTAACCGTATAAGCTGGCTCCCCATACTTCATTATTTCCCGTAATACATGATACGATAGGGGAAAACACCGAAACCTCAACCGCTGAAACGAATGAACAAATTATTGAGGAAATATAGGAAGAAACGCAGGCGGTCGTCCTTGAAACTCCGTTAGCCGCCGCTGTATTAAAAAAGTCAGTCATAAAGATACACATATATCCAAATATGATCACTCCCATAAACATATCATAGCCGCCGGAGCCTGTGTTTGCCAAGCTGAATGGAACTTTGTCAACGATTGATCTGATCGTTGCAGAAAATAAGATCGAAGCGACAGCCCAAACGGCAAAAAATAACGGTATTAATCTCATTTTGTAAAGCTGATACTTGCAGCAGGAAATAATGCTTTTTATTGACATAAAGCTTCCCCCTTTTATGAATTTGTAAGATGAATGAACATTGCCTGAAGATTAAGCGGCTCGGCGGAAAGTCCCTCGGGCAGGTCTGCAGCTTCAAGGCTTCCCTTTATGTATGCCGTTTTCAGTCCACCGAGAACGTCCTCGCCCATAAGCTCCTTGTCCTTTGCAAAGCTGTCAACATCTGCAGCTTTTCCCGAAACGCTGTAACCCATTGAGCGTATCTCGTCCGTATCCTTGTCAAGAAGAAGTTCACCCTCTTTGATAACGACCGCCCTTTCAATAAGACTTGCCGCTTCTTCGATAAGATGTGTGGAGATGACATAGGTCGCAGGGCGTTCATTGTAACGCTTTATAAGATGACGATAGAACATATCACGGTGATTTGCGTCAAGTCCGAGTACAGGCTCGTCAAAGAATA
This sequence comes from Oscillospiraceae bacterium, assembly GCA_051881735.1. Classification (GTDB taxonomy): domain Bacteria; phylum Bacillota; class Clostridia; order Oscillospirales; family Ruminococcaceae; genus UMGS363. The sequence continues at coordinate 3,071 of JBJEQL010000003.1, read as the reverse complement.
CTATCGGCGCACCGCAGGCAAGCGCATTTATCTCCTTCGCAATTGTACGGTAGCCGGTCGAAAGCTTTGCAAGCTTCTTTTTCGGGTCAAGCTTATATTCATCGCAAAGCTTCAAGGCATATTCCATATCGAAATCGGGATAGAACCAAGACGCTGTTCTGAACATTTCATTTACTCTAAGGGCGGGATTATAAAGAAGCTGCTCACCCATCATGTGGACTTTTCCGAGAGCGCTGTCGTTCCCCTTTGCAGGAACTCCGTCAATGAGGACTTCGCCCGAATCGGCGAACGATCTTCCCGAGATGATGTTGAGCAGGGTGGATTTTCCTGCACCGTTTCTGCCGAGCAGACCGTAAATGCAGTTTTCCTTAAAGGTCAGGCTTACATCATGCAGAGCAACCGTCTTTCCGTAATTTTTTGTAACATTCTTAACTTCAATCATGCTCATTGTTGTCACAGCCTTTCTCTATCATAGTTATTATCTCGTTTTTGCTGATCTGAAGCTTCTGCGCCTCGCTCACAAGAGCCTTTACATACTTTTCAAAAAACTCCTGTTTGCGCTCACCTCGTATTTTAAGCTCTGCGCCGCTGCTTACGAACATACCAAGACCCCTTTTCTTGTAAATAATTCCTTTGTCAACTAAGATGTTTACCCCTTTCAGGGCGGTAGCCGGATTGATCTTATACATTGCGGAGATTTCCGTTGTCGAGGGTATCTGCGTTTCCTCGGGGAAAACTCCTGTCAGAATGTTTTCCTCTATCCATTCCGCCATCTGAATGTAGATAGGCTTTTCGCCGTCAAAATTCGTCAATGCTTTCGCCTCCTTGTTTGCTGGTTAATTACTTGTGTAACTAACTATAACACTAAATATCCTCAAAGTCAATATGCGGCAATGATATTTGTTGATTATTACAAATCGTGAACATAAAAATTACCATATCTGTATAATTTTCATAAATTCATAAGCGGCTTGTGCCAAATGGAATATGAAAATCAATGTTAGGAATACGCCAATCAATGCGAAGCTATCAGCATATTCCTTAGATATGGTATGATATATTATAGGTTCATTAAATCTATACTCATAATATTATCAAGCTCAAGTTCCGTTCTGTCAGTGAAAATGATGCGCCGTGTAAACTCGTCAATACGGCGTACCGAACCGCTGTAAACTGCGAGCAAACCGCCCTCTTTGAGCGTATCGGGAATAAAATGCGTAACAGTTATGCACGGATTATCGGAAATCCGCTCGTTTAGGATCCGCATTTTATCGTTAAGATCATTCTGCATCGCTTCTGTAAGCTCAGGCTTGCATGACGTAAGCCGTGCCGCTTCGTCCGTACAGTCCTCAAATCCCGTCAGCGCCGCAAATGGTGCGAACTGCGCCGCCCTGCTTATGCGTGACATTGGCTGCCGTGTTCGGGAAACATGATGGGGAAGATCGATTATATCATCATAGTCATGAATGGTTTTCATAAATATTCTCCTGCTTGTATTAAGCCTTGTGTCCTCCGACTTGCTCATTTCTCTGCCGTGCGGTTGCGCCTTCTTCAAAATTCATTCCCTTTAAAACAGCGTTTTTGCCGTATTTTCTCTTTATCTCAAGCAGCGCTTTCTGCATGGATCTTTCACGTTGAAAACGCTGTCTTTCTAAAGCTTTCTGTCGCTCTGTCTGCTCATAATCCGTGAAGAAATCCAACTGGACAGCATCTTCTTCCTCATCTATGATACTGTCCTCACGAACAACATGGTTTGCAGCTATGCACATTCTGCGTATGGAAAGCGCAGGGTCGGTTATCCTGTCAAAAAGATTTGAAACAGCGTCAATTATAAGACGTGATGAAGCTGTCTGACAGCTAAGATTTATTGAACCGTGAGCAGGTTTCGGAATTTTTCTGCCGTAACGGTCAATTGTGCTTTCACCTTTGTAACCGCAGTTTTCCTTGTCATATCCGACCGTCAGAACTATCTGATCGGTAACAAGCCCCTTGGCAACAAGGTCGAGCGAAAGCGCATCGGCCATTTCACGGATAACTATCCTTGCTTTTTGATTGCTGTAAGCACATTGTAAAACCTGTCCCGAACTTATGCTGTTCGATTCGGGTCTGTATGACTTTATATCGGCAATTGTACACGGCTCATATCCCCACGAATGGTCGATAAGAAGCTCTGCATTTACGCCGAACAGCTTGTAGAGAAACGCTTCCTCGGAAGGGCAGAGCGAGGCACGGGCAATGTCGCCCATTGTGTTAAGTCCGCACTTTTCCAGCTTGTCAGCATAGCCTTTTCCGATGCGCCAGAAATCGGTAAGGGGAGTGTGCGCCCATAAAAGCCTGCGGTAGCTCGTTTCGTCAAGTTCGGCAATGCGCACTCCGTCTTTGTCGGCAGGTATATGCTTTGCAACGATATCCATAGCTATCTTGCAAAGATAAAGATTTGTGCCTATGCCTGCGGTTGCGGTTATGCCTGTTTCATACAACACCTCATGTATAAGCATTGCCGCAAATTCACGGGGAGAAAGCTTATATGTGCCAAGATACGCAGTTGCGTCAATGAAAACCTCATCGACCGAGTAGATATGGATATCCTCAGGTGCGACATATTTAAGGTAGATACTGTAAATCTGTGTGCTGACTTCCATATATCTTGCCATGTGCGGCGGAGCGGTAATGAAGTCAAGCTCAAGCGCAGGATTTTTTTCAAGCTCTTTGGCATAGTATGACTTTCCGCAGAATTTCTTTTCGGGAGCTTTGAGCCGCCTTGCGCCGTTGACCTGCGATACACGCTCATTGACCTCGAAAAGTCTGGCTCTGCCCGGGATACCGAAAGCCTTGAGTGACGGAGATACCGCAAGACATATTGTTTTTTCCGTCCTTGACGGGTCAGCTACAACAAGGTTCACCCCCAACGGGTCAAGTCCTCTCGCCACACATTCGACCGAAGCATAAAACGATTTAAGGTCGATAGCAATATAGGTTCTGTTCTGCGGTGTTTCCATTCTCTCACTCCTTTTCTTATATTATAGCACAAATGTTTGATTTTTGCAAGAACTTTTGTTCGATTTTTAAAA
>JBJEQL010000002.1:0-6077 GCA_051881735.1 Oscillospiraceae bacterium | reverse complement strand
AGGAAACCAAAAATGAGCTTGTGGCGTATATCATCAATTATAAAAAAGAAGCAATAATCGATATAATAACGGAAAGCCTTGATAAAAAGGGATTCCCTGTAGAAGTAACAGATCTGGAAATTATTTCGGAATAATATCGGGAGTTGTAGTTATGATTGATCTTTTCAGAGGACAATATTTCTTTTTAAGCAACTTTTTTGAAGCACCTATAATTTACGATGATATTATATATGGCAGTTCAGAAGCGGCTTTTCAGGCGCAGAAGACTCTCGATATTTCACAGCGTGAGCTGTTTGCAGAGCTTACACCGCTGAAAGCCAAAAAAAGAGGAGAACAACTTTCTCTGCGTTCTGACTGGGAGAAAGTGAAGCTTGATATTATGTACGAAATATGCAAAGCGAAATTTACGCAGCATGAAGAACTGCGTCAGCTGCTTATTTCAACCTGCGGCGAGATGCTTATTGAGGGAAATGATTGGGGGGATACATTCTGGGGCGTATCGGGAGGCATCGGCGAAAATCATCTCGGAAAAATTCTTATGAGGATAAGAGATGAGATATAAGAGTGACATTTGTGTTTATAAACAAAATCAACTGTATAAAATATGCTATTATTACAAAAATGCAAAGATTTACCTGTAAGTCTGCAATTTGCGTACCAAAAATACGACAAAAGCTGCTATAATTATCCTATAGTTTTTGACAGATGACTGAATTTTGAAATAGAGCGCAGTATTATGCCCTACTTGCTTTATAGGAGAATCAATATGGCCGCAGATTATAAAAAATACGATTTTAAGATTTTTGAAAGTCTTGTTAACATTCGCTCGGAACTGACACACTTTGATGAGATACCGGAAATAAATGATATTATTTCTCATGTAGAAGAAATTAAAACGCAGGTGGAATCCAAAAGGATCAGAGTCGCTATGGTGGGCGAATTTAAAAGAGGCAAATCAAGTCTTATTAACGCTCTTCTTGGAAGCGAGATCCTTCCCGCTGATATCGAACCGACTACTGCTGCTGTAAACAGGGTTACATACGGCAGCATACCCAAAGCGTATATCCGCTTCAAAAACGATTCTGTTGTGAGTGTGAACGTTGACGATCTTTCCTCCTACATAACAAAGCTCACATCGGAATCGGCGCAGATCGCAAAAAATATTGAGGAAGCTGTGGTAGAATATCCATCTGCGCTTTGTCAGAATTATGTTGATATTATCGACACCCCCGGTATGAACGACGAGGACGATATGAGCATGGTTACTCTTAACGAGCTGCGGGACATTGACCTTGCAGTTGCGGTGCTTTCGGCGGCTATACCCGTAAGCGAAACCGAGGGAGAATTTCTTGCACGGATCGTTGAAAGCGAAGGGATAAACGATATTGTAATTGTCATAACTCATATCGACTATATAAGAAGAGAAGAGGATCGTCAAAGGATCGTCGCATCGATGACCGACAGGATAAAGGAAAAAGTTATCGGCAATCTCAGGCGTGACAACCCGCCTGACAGTCCGGTATTTGAAAAATACGACCGTATATTTAATAAACTTAACGTATTTGCTGTATCGTCGGCGGACGCACTGGACGCTATGAAATTCAACAACAGCGAGCTTTTGGAGAAAAGCGGCATAACCGAGATCAACCGTATGCTGCCGCAGATAATCTTTAAAAATCAGAATAATAACGCTATATTTAACGCAGTTAAGGAAATCAAAAAAATACAAAATGAATTTGCATATGTTACGGAAAATTTCGGCAGGACCAATTCCGTTGATTATTCCGTAATTATCAGCGCACAAAAAGAAGTAATGCAGATCGTTGATTCTATGGAAAACATAAGCTGGCAGTATTCCGAAAAGAAAACAGAGCGATTTCTAAAAAATGTCAGTACTGACATTGCACTGATGTTTGTCAGATGGACTAAAATCAGAAAGCCCAATCCTCGACGTATTCGTCGAATGATAAAAAAACAGAAAAAAGAAGTGCTTAAATTTATGACGCAATACATGAATTACTTTTTTTATAATGACACATTAAACGATGCTTACTATTATATCTACAACACCGTCGACAGCTATCTCGGCCGTATTGAAAAGCTTTCGGAAAAATACAGCTTCATGTGCGACATAGGCAATGTGATAAATGAGGAGAGAAAACAGCTTGTCCCAAAGGTTCCCTCGGAGCAGCCCTGTTATCGATGCAGATGGATGTATGACCCCACTCCGAATCGTGTCATGTGCTATCCCGATAATAAGGACAGGATATACGAATATCTGGGTAAAGCGGTTCACGAGAGCATTTTAGCAGTGGCAAAAAAAATGCAGGAAAACTTAAAAAGTACTTCTGTCAGAGCGGCAAACGACGTGATCAAAAAGGAATTTATCGTAAAATTAAGGCAGCATCTTGACAAATACTTTGTAAAGCTGAGAGAAAATAACGATGCCATAAGAAACGAATTCAACCAAAAAAAGCTTAATATCGAAAAAAAAATAAACGCTTCTGTTTACACCGCCGAAGAGGTGGCGAAGGAGCTGCTTACAGATATCAACGCTTAATACTCTAAAAACACAGCAAAAATGAACATATATTGCCGTAAAGGTGATAGAATAAATTATTTTAACAGTATAAGACAAGAGTCCCTTGTTTATACGAAGGAGGATTTTTTATGAGCGAATACGCAAATTACAACACCATGGTGACCACCGTTTGCACAGGTATGCAGCAGTTGGAGGACATTTGCAGCAAGCTTGAGCTTACAGAGATACGTGAAGCTCTGGGCGCAAGCAGAAAAAAACTCAGCAGTCACAAATTTTCCGTGGGTATGCTTGGGGAATTTAAACGGGGCAAGTCTATGGTGATAAACTCATTGCTTGGAGATGAAATTCTTCCTTCCGATATTGAGCCTGCTACTGCAACAATGAACAGAGTTACATACGATATCAATCCCCACGCCGAGCTTCTTATGAAGGATGGATCCACAAAAGGCGTTGATATCGGCGATCTTAAAAATTATATTACAAAGATCACAAAGGAATCGGCAAAGAATGCCGCCGAGATCGAGGAAGCGATAGTTTATTATCCCTGCCCGTTCTGTCAGAATAACGTTGATATTGTGGACACGCCGGGTCTTAACGACGATGAGCGCATGAACAGGATCACCGAAGAAGTCATTCCAAAGCTTGATGCGGTCGTTATGGTTCTGGTACATGACAATCCTTTCAGCTCCAGTGAAGCGGAATTTGTCCGCACAAAGCTTATGACAAGCGACCTCGGAAGAATCATATTCCTTGTGAACAAGATCGATACCATAAGAAAAAAAGATGACGTAACAAGAGCACTGGACGGCATAAAAAAGCGTATCAAAGAAACTGTGCTGGAAAAAATGAAGGATATGTACGGTGAAGACACTGAGGAATACAGACAGGTAGCAGTCAAACTGGACGGTATAAAAGTTCTGCCATTCTCCGCTTTTGATGCTTTTGACGGCAAACAGCAAAAGGATAATGCTCTTATCGAAAAGAGCGGTACTGTCGAATTTGAAAGAGAGCTTACCAAAATGCTCACCGAGGACAGGGGTGCTATCGAGCTGGGCGGACCTGTTTCCGTTATTTCACGCTACTCCAAGGAAATCGGCACTGCCGCTCAGCTGAAGAAGGACGCTCTGCACCAGACCGAAGCGGAAATAGAGCGTACCAAAGAGGAAACCATCGCCGCCATTGAGCAGGCACGTCAGGATAAAAAGGCGGAGAAAAAGCGTATCAAGGCTCAGAGCGAAAAGACATGCAATGATTGTATCGATATGCTGAACGTCTTTTACGGCGAACTTAAAACAAAGGCTTATAATGTTATTGATGAAAAACTCCGTGATATAAACGAAAAAGACCTTGTGTTTGATAAAAAATCAAAAGCATTAAAGGAAGAGGTGACCGCAGCTGTCAAAGAAACAATGGATTCTGAGATAAGCATCTTTACGGAAAAGGTAATAAATAAGATAAGGACGGATATTACGGCCGATCTGGAAATATCGCAAAAATTTTTATTAGACACCACAAACTCCGTTTCCTGCAAGCTTACAGACAATTTAAAAACTGATATAGTGGGGATCGGTGTTGATGTTCTCACGGATTTTATTGGTATATACGGCATAGGCGGAATAGTTTCCGGCTTTAAGGAGGCAGGCGTTAAAGGCGCAGTTGTCGGCGGCGGAATAGGTCTTGCGGCTAATATTGCTATATGTACCGCCATAGCCGGTCTTGGACTCCCTGCAATTATAATAAGTTGTGCCGCCGGAAGCTTTGTATCAAAATATGCAACTAAGATCATATTCTCAAAGGATCAGTACAAAAAGGCAAAGAATCAACTCTATGCAGCCGTTGACAGCACAATTACCGAAATTAAAGATACCCGCTCTGTGGAACAGTGGGTACGCAAAACGGTAAGCGCTTGCTTTGAAGACTATGAAACGTCCTTAGATGACGAGATTGAAAAGTTCCTTATGGAAACTTCCCAGACGATCAAGTCCGTTACCGCAGACGCAGCCAAAGACGAAGCTGAAAAGAAACAGCTTTCGGAGGATTGTGATGAAGCTCTTGCCGCTATAAGCAGGGTGACTCAGATGATAAGACCAATTTACGAAAAAATCGTGGTATGTAAAAATGAGGTAGGCGTATGACTGTCAAAACTTCACCTATAGCCTGCCGAGATGTAAGCTTTGCAAATTATCTGGACAGGAAAAAGAATCGTGAAAGCCTTCATATTATGGGTAACGGCGTGACGGATTACGCCTATTCAGCCGATCTGGAGCTGCGCAAAAAGCTTGATTCCATCCCTCATTTCTATAGTCTGGCAAGCAAAGTATGCGGTACCTACACGACCCGTCAGATACAAGTTGCTAACCGCAGCGGCATTGCCGTTTCAGGATCCCAGTTTCCGGAAATATACAGCATTGTCTGCAGCTGTGCAAAGACACTTGGCATAGGCGTGCCGAACACTTATATCATAAACGATCCCGTGATGAACGCATCTACCTACTGCTTTAACGATGTGGAGCCGCTTATACTTGTAAACAGCGGTATGGTGGAAAGATGCACTCCGGGCGAGCTTAAATTTGTACTCGGTCACGAATGCGGACATATTCAGAATCTCCACGGGGTATACTCTGCTGCCGTGAATGTCCTTACTTCAATCGGAACAGGAGGAGCGGGCGCTCTGATGGGAGCCGCCGCTAATCTGTTCAACCAGACTGTTGCTATACTGCTTAACTCCCTGTCGAGGGCAATGGAGATCACCTGCGACAGAGCCGGACTTATATGTGCCGACGATCCCGAAGACTGCTACAATGCGCTTACTAAGCTTTCTTACGGAGGAATGATCGGCAAGGAATATACCGTGGACTATAAAGAACTCCGAAAGCAGCTGGATCTGCAAAGGGACAATATCTCTCAGCTTGACGAGATACTGAGCACAGGTCACGATCACCCCACCACTATCAGGAGAGTTTTTGCCGCAATGGAGTTTTCACGCTGCGAAACATACTTCAGCTGGCGTCCGGAAACACGTGAACGGAGTCAGGTGCTCTTTACCAAAAAGGAAACAGACGAGCTTTGCAAAAAGATTGTATCCATTCAAGGACTTGACTGACGGACTGTGCAATTTTGAAAGGAGATAACCATGGATCTGCAGGAACGAATAGTTTACAATAAGGATGAGCTTTTCCGCTCTATTGACGAAATGATGGAGAAGCTTCGGGAGATATACTCCGACAGCCGTTTCAGGGAGCTTTTGGGGGACAATCTTGCGGAAAAACTCAGAAAGTGGGAGCATAACATACGGGACAGAAAAAATGATCCTTATACAATAGTTGTCTGCGGAGAATTTAAACGAGGCAAATCAAGCCTGATAAACGCATTACTCAGAGAGGACGCCGCAGTGGTAAACATTACTGCGGAGACCGTTACCGTCAACCGCATCACAATGGGCGAACATTCAAACGAGGCGGTTCTTTCCGGCGGAAGAAGACTTAAGCTTTCCGACGAGGAGATGTGCCGTGAAAGACTGGAGGATATCATTTCC
>JBJEQL010000001.1:0-1621 GCA_051881735.1 Oscillospiraceae bacterium | reverse complement strand
ACTTCCGATATTCTGTTCTTCCAAAAGCGTGAAAGACCTATCGAAATAAAGCCCGATGATGTTGAATGGCTTTCAAAGGGAACAACAGACGAGGGTTTTTCCGTCAATAATTATTTTGTAAATCACCCCGAAATGGTTCTGGGAACTATTGCAGAGGGCAAGCAGATGTACGGTCCCACCGAAAACACACAGGTGCTGCCTATTCCCGGTGCCGACCTTAAGCAGCAGCTTTCCGAAGCTGTAAAAAACATCAGCGGTACATACACACCGCAGAGGAAAACCGAAAAGAAAAAGGGCGCAGAGGAAATTATCCCTGCTCCCGCAAATTCAAGAACATTCGGCTATTATGCGGTAAATAACAGCTTATATTATCGCAGTGACGATGAAAATATGAGCAAGGTCAATCTCAAGGGTGACAGCCTGAACAGAGCTTTGGCTATGGTTGAAATCCGTGATACTGTCCGTGAACTGCTTGATATGCAGCTTGAAAACGCCGACCATTCTCTTGACGGAGATATTTCTGAAAAGCGTGAAAAGCTTAATCGGGCATATGATTCGTTTACAGAAAAATACGGACATTTTGATGATAATAAAAATTCTCGTCTGTTAAAGGGCGATGACGGTTATAATTTCCTTACTGCCCTTGAAGAAAAGGACGAAGGAAACGGAGAATACAAAAAGGCAGATATTTTCTATCATGATACGGTCAAGCCCGACAATATAATTGAACACGTTGAAACCGCACAGGAAGCATTGATACTTTCTATAGCTGAAAAAGCAAAAGTAGATTTTGAGTATATGACCGAGCTTTGCGGTATGGACAAAAATACTCTGATAAATGAGCTTGAAGGACAGATTTTCAGACTGCCGCAGACAGAAGAAAAGTATGTGACAGCCGATGAATATCTGACGGGAAATATCCGAACAAAGCTCCGTGAGCTTGATAATGCTCCCGAGGGCATGGACGTAAGCAGGCACAGGGAAGCTCTGGAAGCTGCTATGCCAAAGCGTGTTGAAGCAAAAGATATTTCAGTCAAGCTTGGTTCTCACTGGGTAGACCCCGAATTTGTCACAAAATTTATGAGAGAACATTTCCGACACAGTTGGAAGACCCGCCCCGAGGCGATTTACAGCAAGGCTTCGGGCAAGTGGAAGCTCGAAGGCATGAACACAGCGGACAAGAAAAGCTATACAGCAACACATGATTACGGCACTAAGCGCAGGAACGCCTATGAAATTCTGGAGGGCATTCTTAATCATTCAGACTTGACAGTAAAAGACGTGAAGCTTGATGAAAATAAAAATCCTGTTCTTGATGCAAAGGGCAATGAAGTCAAAGTGACAAATCTTGAAGAAACAAAGGCTGTGCAGTCAATGGTCAGAAAAATCGAAGGCGCATGGCAGGACTGGGTATTCAAGGATCCCGACAGAAGAGAAGCTCTTGTGAACAAGTACAATGAAGTATTCAACAGTATTCGTCACAGAGAATATGACGGTTCGCACTTGAATTTCGTTGGAATGAACAGCGATATAACTATGAAGGAGCATCAGAAAAATGCTGTCGCAAGGGCATTATACGGCGGTAATACGCTGCTTGCTCACGCAGTGGGGGCAGGCAAGT